>JAOZRI010000423.1 GCA_029940235.1 Desulfobacula sp.
AACCAAGAATTGATAATTCTTCCTCTGTTTTAGGTATTTTTCTATATTGCATAAATAATCCTCCTGTTAAATGACTATAGTCAGTTCTTCTTATTTTTGTTTCAAATAATGGCCAACAGTAAATCTCATATTTCCATCCAAATCATCTGTATGTGATTTTTATATTTTACAGTATTTTTGTAATACCAAAAGTCATAGTAGATATTATTCCAATAAAAACTATTAATGTGCCAAGACAACCTTGATTAACAGGTTTACCTTCCTCCTTTCAATTTCTTCAAGTAGAGAGCACTCAAGTGCTTTTTCTTTATCAAATATTTCATCAAAGTCGTCCATAGAGATTCCTTTTTCAGATAGGTTGATAACTCTCATCATTGTTTTCCATTCTAAAAACAGAAGCGTACTATTTGGGTTGGCCTTCACAATTAATTGTACGGATCTGTTAGCCTTAAAATTTTTAGTGGTATCCGACCAATTCTTTAAATTCGAATAAAGATTTCATAGCAATATTTTAAAGAACTGTAAAGAACTGTAAAGAGATTTCAGCGATTCAAGTTTTCTGGAAATAGAAGTGAATCAAACAATAATTATAATGGGTAAACCCCCGGCTTTGCCGGGGAGACTCCCAAAGTTTGACAATTACGGGAATATTCATAAGTCTCCCATGATGTGAGCCGCTCAAAGTTCACAACCTGTGATGAATGTGTGGGTGCCTTTACTACCCTGGATCGTAATAAGTGGGCAGAGGTGCGGAAACAGCTGATCAGTATCCATTCTGAAAACACAGTGTATCTCGATACTATTGAATCCGCACTGTTCACTGTTTATCTCGATGACATTGAACCCGATGAGGATGAAACTGCGATAGCCAGAAACATGATGCACGGTGACGGGAAAAACCGCTGGTTTGACAAATCATTTCAACTTATTATCTGTTCAAACGGAGTCTACGGTGTCAATGCAGAACATTCTGGTCTTGATGGCTCAATTATCGGCAAGATGTTTCAATACATTACCCAGAATGACTTTGAGTATCACTGGTCAATAATACCCATATAAAGGTCCTTACATTCAAAGATTTTGGTAAAAACAGGATAAAAACTCTTAAGATAAGTCCAGATGCCTTTATTCAACTGGCCTTACAACGTGCCCAATATCGAATTTTCGGAGAATGTAAAAACACCTACGAGCCGGTAATGACCAGAAAGTTTCTTCACGGACGAACGGAGGCTGTCCGAACGGTGACCAAAGAGGGTCCCTAAACTTTCGGCAATAACTGCCCTGTCAGATTTGACTCTATTTTTACCTTGAGAATATGCTATAATAAATAAAATTACACATAAAAACTCCAGGGAGAATAAATATGTCTTTAAAAAGTGGAAACAACTCCAATCTGACTGTCACAGAAGCACTTCGCTTGAAAAATGACCGGGAAAATACTTACAGGGGAAAAGCACTAAAGCTTTACCCCTGGATATGTGGCCATTGCGGGCGTGAATTTGAAGGGAAACGCTTGCATGAATTGACTGTTCACCATAAAGACCACAATCATGACAACAATCCGCCCGATGGCAGTAACTGGGAGCTTTTGTGTATTTATTGCCACGACAATGAACACTCACGGGATCAGGTGTCCGATGCCCTTGACCAGGATGTGCCGGATATTTCATCAGAAAGTGGCGGCGGGGCCAACCCGTTTGCCGGGCTCGGGGATTTATTAAAGGGGAAACTGCCTGAATAATTTCTATTTTTCCAAGTGATTACAGCTTTGGGCTTTTCTTATCCATTTATAAATTATCTACTTGAATTATACGAATAAAAAGAATAAAAAAACTCGCAGCATAATCAAACCCGTTGCATAATGCTTGAATATAGAAAACAGACAAAAAATTTGGTTGAAACAATGTCCGTGAAAATCTTGAAAGAAACATAATGTCAGGTAATAATCTTACTTTAATTAAGGACAGAATATAATAATTACAAATCGGACAGAAAATGCCAGTATCATCCAATAAAAATATCAAATTCACAGCACAGCTTCATGCTCTACTTTTCTCAAGCATTGTAAAAGCAACATTTAATCAATTAGGAAAAGAAAAAGGCAAATCAATAATATGCAAAGCTGTTAAGCAATATGGTCATCAACGTGGTAAGAGAATGGCATTAAGGGCTCAAGAAAATGGCCATAATTTAGATGTCGCCAGTTATTTTGCTTATGGAGAATGGGAAGTGCCAAAAAATGATATGGACTTAAAGCTTACAGAAAAAGTTCCTAATGCACGCTTAAATATATATAAATGTCCCTGGCATACTATATGGCAAGACAATAACCTTTTAGAGTACGGGAAATATTTTTGTAAAGATATTGATGCTGCCCTTGTTTATGGTTTTAATCCTGAACTTAATATTAAAATCAATTCGACTCAAACCCATGGAGATAACTTTTGTGATTTTGTTTTTAAAAATGGGAATCTTACTGTATTTAAAATGTTTGGATT
>JAOZRI010000424.1 GCA_029940235.1 Desulfobacula sp.
TCTTTTTCAGCCATGGCATTCTGCAGTTTTAAAATCCTTGAGCCGACATTGATGCGTGCTTTGAGTTCATCTTTGTCATAGGGTTTTACAATATAATCATCAGCACCGGAATCAAGTCCATATGTAATATCATTTTTATCTGATTTTCCGGTTAAAAGAATAAGATAGTGGGATACTGGATTTTCCTGGTTACGTATTATGCTGCACACCTCTACTCCATCTTTTCCCGGCATTATCCAGTCAAGCAGGCACAGTTTTGGAGTTTTTGCTTCTAACAGCCTGTTAACAGCATCATTTCCATTGTCAACTGAAATTACATCAAATCCCCATTTGGAAAGCACTGATTCCAGAATACGCCGGGATGTTAAATCATCTTCAGCTATTAAAATTTCCATAAAATACTCCTTTTTCTAAACTAAGCTTTTTTTTCAAGCCAATAGTCACTTAATATTTTAAATTGTTTTTCAAGCATTGGAACAAGAAAAGCAGTTTTTTGATAATCTTCAGTTTTTGCAGATTTTTCAATTTTATATGCAGTGTCCTGCAAAGCAACAGCTCCCACATTAGCGCTGGAACCTTTTAAAGTATGTGCTTCCCTGTTTGCAGTCATAAAATCTCTGGCTTCTAAAGCCCTGGAGATTTTTTCTATTCTTTGGGGTGTTTCATTTAAAAATTCGTTAAAGATCTCTTTTGCAAGACTTTCATCATCCATGACTCTGTCAAGAAAAGCAGGCCAGTCAAGAATTTTTTCTTTTGGGTGATTTTTTGTCAGAAGAGAAGGCTTTTTTAAATCTTTAAATCTTTGTTCAGGCAGCCATTTGCTTAACATAGCAGCAAGCTCATCCGGATTAAAAGGTTTTGCCATATAGTCATCCATGCCTGCGGCAATGCATTTTGCCCTGTCCTCTTTTGTTGCATTGGCAGTCAATGCGATAACAGGAGTGTCATGATTAATTACGCTGGATTCAGGGTTTCGGATCTGCCCTGTTGCCGTGTATCCATCCATTTCAGGCATTTGACAATCCATCAGAACAATATCATACCGGGTTGTTGCCAGGGCATGTACAGCCTTTTTACCGTTGTTGACAGTATCTGCGCTGTATCCCAGCCTTTTCAGGGTGGCCAGTGCAACTTTCTGGTTTATTATATTATCCTCGGCCAGCAGGATTTTAAATTTTAAATTCTGATTTTCCGAAAGTGTGTATTTGGTGATAATTGTATTATCCTCTTTTTTATCTTCAAACCCGACACCTATGATGGTTGCAAGGCACTCATAAAGGCATGACTGCTTTACCGGTTTATTCAGATAGGCTGCAAAGCCGATTCTTTTAAATTTTTCTGTATCACCCCTTGCACCCATTGATGTCATCATGACAAGTTTAGTATTTTTCAGGTCAGGGTTCTGCCTGATTTTTTCACCAAGAGCAGCACCATCCATTTTTGGCATCTGCATATCTATGATTGCAATGTCAAAGCCATCGCTGTCAGCTGCCGCCAGCATAAGTTTTGTTAGAGCCTGTTCACCATCTGATACAGCATCATACCTGCACCCCCAGATTTTTAACTGCTCTTTTAATACATACTGGCTTGTTTTATTATCATCTACAATCAATATGTGTCTGTCTTTAATCTCTCCGGGTATAATTGGGGATTTTTGTCCAGTGTCAGGCTGTTTTTCAAAAATTGCAGTAAACCAGAATTCAGAGCCTTTACCCTCCTGGCTTTTAACCTCTATTTGGCCGCCCATAAGTTGGGCGAGCTTTTTTGAAATTGTCAATCCAAGACCAGTACCACCATATTTGCGGGTGGTTGAACTGTCAGCCTGGCTAAAGGATTCAAAAAGATTTTGTATTGCTTTTTCAGGGATGCCAATACCTGTATCTTTAACGCTGAAACAGATACTGGTTTCAGAAGTACTGTCACTTTCCAAGGTAATATTGATACTTATTTCACCACTTTCAGTAAATTTTACAGCATTGCCAACAAGATTTATCAATATCTGGCGAAGCCGTCCGGGATCGCCTTTTAAACGCAAAGGGACATCGTGATGAATCATTGTTACATATTCCAGCCCCTTTTCCTGGGCTTTTACAGCAATAATATCGTTTAATGAATCAATAGTTACTCTTAAATCAAAATCAATATTTTCAAGTTCAATTTTACCTGCTTCTATTTTGGAATAATCCAGAATATCATTAATTATATCCAACAGCGCCTCAGAACTGTTTTGAATAATTCCTGCAAAATCACGCTGCTCCGGCTCTAATTGTGTGCCTAATAAAAGATTTGTCATGCCCATTATACCGTTCATGGGGGTACGGATTTCATGGCTCATGTTTGCCAGAAACTGACTTTTTGCAACACTTGCCATTTGCGCCTCCATGGCAAATTTATTGGTGCTTTCTATAGCTGTTTCAAGCTCATCATTAGTTTGTTTAATATCCTGATTGGCTGATTGAAGTTTATTATAGTTATCAAGAATAGCAGCCTC
>JAOZRI010000075.1 GCA_029940235.1 Desulfobacula sp.
ATCAAAAATATTTTGATTATTAAATAGAGCTTTACCCTGCACTATTTTTGAAACAGGTTTAGGCAATAGTCTCATGATGGAGAGAGCTGTTACGCTTTTACCGCATCCTGATTCGCCAGCAACGCCAAGTACCCTTCCTTTTTTTAGTTGAAAACTTACCCCATCAACTGCCCGCACAACACCAAGTTCTGTATTAAATTCAACTACAAGATCCTTTAAATCTAAAATAATATCATCATTTAGAACAGCGTCATCTTTGATTTTAATTTTGTCTTGCACAACAACCTACTTCGTTTTAAAAGTGTCATCATTTATAACAACAGGTTTAAATTTTATATTCTGCTTCATTGCATTTAAGGTTTCATCCTTTTTTTTGTCATTAATCCAGAACAGACCGCCTGTTGTGGAAGAGAAAGGATCAAACAGGCTGTCAGATCGTCTGGTACCATGAAAACCAGGCAATTCAAGCCATCTCCAATATCCAAGCCTTACATAGGGGACCATGAATGTCGGCACAAAGGCGCCTGTTTCATGGATGGCAGTCTGTATTTTCAATGATAATTGACGTCTCTCTTCTTCTCTTAAACTTGCCCTGTACTTATCAATTAGATCATCCAAACCAGGTACATCAGTATTGGTAATATTATTTGTCTGGGTTTTATGAGCATTGTCGGAATGCCATCCCTGCCAATAGGACGGCCGCATATTTGTACTCCATCCCATCCATGCAACATCATGTTTTTTTTCCAGAAACTTTTTAAACATTGCTGTGGAATCCAATCTTTCAAGTAAAAGTTCAACACCAGCTTTTAGCGCATCCTCTTTTAACACCACAAGTCTTGGAGTATGCTCTTCATAACTATAAGTAACTTTAACAGAAAACCTGATTCCATGATTTTGCCATATACCATCATCACCCCTTGACCAACCAGCATCTGACATCAGCTCATTAACTTTTGCAATATCATATTTTCTGGGTTTGATCTGATTATTGGTATATTTTCCATATCCAGCAAAAGCCTGGGGCAGCCTGAAATAATCTTTTCTCAATACATTGTTTATAACTTTTTCAATATTCATTGCATGGGCAAAGGCATAACAAAGATTTTTATCTTTAAAAATTGCCTTATCTTGGTTAAGCCACATGCCCTGGGCTGATCTCTCCTGATCATTAAAAAACCAGATTTTATTGATATATCCATTTTTAAACAGATCAATATCTGATTTCCCATGCCAGTATTTTGGCATGGTCAAGCCAAAAGCATCAAGTTTCCCTTTTTTAAAATATTCCCATTGAAGATTAAAATCCCTAATTACATCAAAGATAACATAATCAACATTAAATCTGTTTTTAAAATATTTTTTATCTCGAGCCCACCAATTATTCTTTCTTTTAAATTTAATAAATTTTCCTTTTTTAAAATCACTTAATGCATATGCGCCTGTATTTGGTGTGATTTTCCAATTATATTTTTCAACAAAACTTTCATCGAGTGTACCAAAATAGTGTTCAGGAATTGGAGAAATTCCAAGTTTCAGATGAAGATCAGGAACAGCTTTTGCACTTTTTACACCAATGGTATAATCATCATAAACAATAATTTTTTCTATCTCTTTTGTATAATAATCATTGTACCAGGGGGCTATAATATATTCTGAACGCATAAACTTAAGAGTATAAACATAATCCCAGGCAGTCACAGATTTGCCGTCTGACCATAGAGCATCCTTGTCAAGCTTGAAATACATAGTTTTTTTATCATCACCAAATGCCCAATGTGTTGCAAGTTCAGGAATAATATTATCTGTATTGGGATGGATGTTAATCAGTGACAGTTGATTATCAAGGATTGCACTTCTAAAAGAGCCATTTGAATCAGGACCCACCACTCTGAATGTCATGGGGAAACTTGTAATGGCAGAGTGAAAAATTCCCCCTTTTTGTGCCCTTTCAGATGAAAAAAGAGGATCTGAAATATTTGTGACCCATTTCATATTTTCAGGAAGCTTTGCATATATCTTCTCTTTTGCAGATACAACAATCTTTTTTGTATCCCTATTTTGGGTTGCTTTTTCAGAATCATTCTGGCAGCCAACCATGAAAAAAATCATGAATAATACAATAGAAAAATTAATACATCTCAAATTCATTTTTTCTCCGATTTTTAAAATTTATTTATGCTTTAAAACTATAACTCTTTATCAGATTAAACCATAAACAGGCAACTTTTCTTTTTTATATAAAACCGATATCAACCCTAAATCAAAATAGAGCAGCAGTTCAAATCACATATTTCTTGATTTTAAATAGATTTCATGAAAAAATGCAGAATATTAAAGAAGACTTTAACAATGCATATAATTATTAAGGAGGGTTAGTACCATGACAAAACCATTTGAATACTCCTCAAGCTTTATCAACTCACTTGATCTTGGAAGGCCACCCAATATAAAAAAGATATTCCCAAACTCAAAAGCACTTATAGTCAGTGGTAAATACATAGATCATGCCATGCTGTTGAAAGGAAGCTGCATGACCATTGCTGCCAACGGTCGGAACTCTTTTGTTATCCGGGGTGCTCTTGCAGCTGCTCAACGGGCAAATGCAGCCATTATAATAGAAATAGCCAGATCTGAAGGTGGAACAGGTGCATATTGTTCAGTGAATTTGTGGAATATTGCAAGGCAGACAGATGCCTTTATGAACGAACTTGGCATTACCATTCCTGTTGCTATCCATGCAGATCATTTTGGAATTAAAAAACCAGAGGATATTGAACCTGCAAAAGAGGAGATTGTTTCTTTGTTTGATGCGGGTATTACATCAATTGCCATTGACGCTTCCCATATGCCCGATGATCAGAATCTTCTTGCAAACCTTGAATTACACAAATATATCCCTGACTGGGCCGGTCTTGAAACTGAAGTTGGTGAAATAAAGGGAAAACTTGGCCTGTCAACTGATGAGGAGGCACTATTTCTTATCCAGGGACTCAACGCCCATGATATTTTCCCAAACTGGATTGCTCTAAATAATGGAACAACCCATGGTATTGAAGCAAGTGACAAAGGAATAAATGTTGAACTGACTGCACAGATCCACAAAGCCCTTAAAAAATACAATATTTCAGGAGCCCAGCATGGCACCTCTGGCAACAACTCACAAAGACTTCGTGACATAGCTTCAAAAACCAGGACGACCAAAGCCAATGTGGCAACAGCACTGCAGATGATCTCCTGGGGTTTTAAAGTTAATGACTATGGAAATGCAATCCTTGAAAATGGTGAATTTATAAAACAGAATGGTAAGGGGGTTTCACAATCTTTATGGAAAGAGATGCAGGCCTTTGCAAAAAAGAATGGCTTAAAAGGTGGTGATTTTAAAAAACTGAACCTCCCCTTTGAAAGCAAATCTCTAGTCCAGCCAAAAAAAATCCGGGATAGAATGGCAAAGGATGTTGAAGATTTTGTATTTACTCTTTTAACAGATATATTTAATACTACAGACACTGCCACCATAGTCATTGAGGAGATTTTAAAGCACAGATCTCACGATCCTGGGAAAAAAGCCCATAATATTGAAGATAAAAATGAGTGGACAGTTGAAAAGATAGTTGAAAAAGCTTTAAATATCACTAGTGACAAAGGCCCTGATGGAGATTTTGATGATTAGAAAAAAGCTAAAGTTTTAATTTTCTCAAACCGATAATCAAATTTAAGGAGAAAATTAAATGCAGATACCGTCATATCAGATACAAAATGTCTTGAAAGTATATTCAAGGCAGCTGAGCCAGGGAAAAATTTTAAGCAAGAACAGATTTGCAAATACCAGTAAAATTTCCGCTGACAGTGTTACTATTTCCTCTGAAGGTAAACGCCAGGCGATTATCGACAAAGTAGCTTCAAATATAGTGGACAGAATTATTACTGAAGGTCCAAAAGAGAAAAATGAAGAAAAAATCACAAGCCAGATTGAAAAAGAGCTTGGCAAAAAGATAAATTTTACAAAAGAAAAAAATCAGTTCACATATACTAAGATTGATGAGAACAACCAGAAGATAACCCATACACTGTCTGTTGAAGACTCAAAATTTATTGTCCAAAGAATGACTGAACTTGCCCGAAAAATTGCAGACAACAATATGGAGTTACAAGGAGGCCCTAACCCATGAAAATATCAAATTCTACTCCCAATTATATCAATCAGGCATATGGAAACCAGGCAAATAATTCAACAAGTCAGGGACTTAAATCACAAAAAAGCAGTGAAGATGCCTTAACAGACAGCATTAATCTTTCTCACCGGACAAAAGATCTCCAGAAAATATCCAAAGCCATGGACATTAAACCTGCTGATAGAGAAAAATATGTTGCTGATATCAAACAGAAGGTTGAAACCAATCAATATGATATTAATGCTGATACCATTGCAAAAAAAATGGTTGGCTCACTCATGAATGAAATTATCGGATAGAAATATTTACCCGGCATTTTTTTCTTTTCTTAATACTCCTTTTACAAAACAAAGCACAAAACACCTGATTACATTGCATATTTCCTATGGCATAGCTTTTGCTTTATAACTAATTAAAGACATATTTAAACAAAGAGGCTTTTGAGTAATGTTCAATTTTGTTTTAGTGCAAGGAAAATGAATAGAAGGTAACATGCAGCCAGAATATCAGATGCACAAAAGGAGTCAGTTCATGAATAAAATAGAGCAGGTTAATGAAGCAGCCCACTCCCTTACCGGTTCAAAGATCAAGAGCTCAAAAGGGAAATACACTCAAGCCTTTGAGAATGCACTGAACAAAGCCATGTACAAGCCTAAGGCAGAGGGTTCGAATATGGAATCTGCAAGTGCCCTACATGAAATCATCTCAAAGGATCTTAATATTATCAATTTGTCAGACATTGTTTCAGGACAAACTGATCAACTTCTTGAAATGCTTGATGCCTATTCCAATAAACTTGTTGACCCACAAGTTTCATTAAAAAGTATTGCTCCTGTCCTGGACGAGATAAGTAATAATGCGGAGAGTTTACTTAAAGAAACACAGAATTTGACAGATTCAGATATGGATTTAAGGCAGATTGCAACACATACCATTATAACTGCACAAACAGAATATCTTAAATTTCAGAGAGGCGACTATAATAGTTTTTAATTTGTAATGCTCAATTTTGGATTGTTTATCTAAGCACTTGAATATAATATGCTTTTTTCTCTTTTAATTAAAAATTACTGTGTAGCTTACCTTTATATTTATTTTTTGCCCTGCTCCAGAACACCTCTTTTCTATCCGAGGAGAGAGATGCCAGTTTAATATCTTTTTTTCTTAATTCATTTTCCATTAATCTAAATCTGCCTTCAAATTTGGCGGTTGCACCTGCAAGAGCTGTTTCCGGATGAATATCTGCAAACCTTGCGGCATTGACAAGAGTAAATAAAATATCTCCAAGCTCCATGCTTGCATCATCCTGATTTCCTGATTCCAGAGCTGATTCAAACTCTTGAATTTCCTCTTTAACTGTATCTAAAACATCATGGATACTATCCCACTCAAATCCCTCTTTTACTGCACTTTTGGACACTTTTAAAGCTCTGAGCAGTGAGGGCATTCCTTTGGGGACATCATCAAGTGCAGATTCTCTTTTACAGCCATTCTCCTTTTTTTCCTCAGCTTTGATCTTATTCCACTGTATGTCCAGCTCTTCTTTTGTTGAAATTGATGCATATTCATACACATGGGGATGACGTCGAATCATTTTTTTTGCAACCTGCTCCACAACATCTGAAAAAGTAAAGTCGCCTCTTTCATTAAAAATTTCCATAATAAAAGCAAACTGGAATAATACATCTCCCAACTCTTCGCAGGTGTTTAACAAATCTCTCTTTGCAATGGCTTCTTCAAGTTCATATAACTCTTCTGCAAGGCACTTCCACATTGTTTCCGGGGTCTGCACCCTATCCCATGCACACCCGTTTTCACCTCTTAATGTCTGAATAATCTTAAACAGTGTATCTATTTTTTCCAATTTATAATACCTTCCAGCTTTTTTAAAAAATCCTGCCTGCTGTTTTTGGAAATAAAGACAGTCATGGTTTCAGATATTTTTGCAATATAGGGAGAAAATTTTGAAGCGGTTAAAATTTTTGAATTGTCAGGGAAAAAACTTGTAATCATGATAAAAATGATTGATACAATTAAAACACCTTTGGCAGCACCAAAGATAAGACCAAAGGTTCTGTCCACCCATCCAAGAAAAACAAGATTTAAAAGTTTACGGATCAATAACGAGACAAGACCCACAACAATCAAAATAGCACAAAATATCAGGAAAAAAGCAAGTATATTTCTAAACCCGGAATTTTCAATCCATTTTTCTCCATAGACCGTAATCAAAGGATAATATGTATATGCTCCATAAAAGGCAGCAACAACGCCTATAATGCCGGACACTTCACCTATGAGTCCCTTAAATACTCCGCGTATCAGACAAAATGCAACTATAATAACCACTAAAATATCAAAAGCATTCATATCTTCCCTTTAAACTTTTTTTATTATTATCAATGTTGAACCTGGAAACAATCAGCATTTCCTACAAGCCTGTAAACCGGTTTTTCAATAACAATATAGTGGTTTTATAGTCAAGATTTTTATTGACCTTTAAACAAATATTATGCACCCTGTAAGCTATGGAAAGTATTAGTTTAAAAAATCTTGAGGCCACAAGAGAACTTTTTGGACAGAATAACAACAACTTAGACAAAATTTGTGCTGCCTTTAAAGTTAAAATCAATACAAGAGGAACTTCTTTATTGATCAATGGCAAGGATGATGATGTAAGGCGTGCACAAGCATTGATCAAAGAGCTTTATAATCTTTTCCAGAATAATTTCAGCCTTGTTGAAGCTGATATTGATGCTGCAATCAATACTGTGAAAAACAATAACAACTCAAACTTAAAAGAGATCTTCCAGACCTCAGTGTTTAAAACCATTAGAAATAAACCAATAACTGCGCGCAATCCTTCCCAGCAGGCATATGTCCAGGCAATAAAAAAGAATGATATTCTTATTTCCATCGGCCCTGCCGGAACAGGTAAAACTTACCTTGCCATGGCCATGGCAATGGCTTCCTTTTCAAAGGGAGATGTAAAAAAAATCATATTAACAAGACCTGCTGTCGAAGCTGGAGAAGCCTTAGGGTTCCTGCCGGGAGACCTTTCGGAAAAGATCAACCCATACCTTCGCCCTCTGTATGATGCACTTTATGATATGATGGATTTTGAAAAGGCAAAAACACTCATTGAACAGGACACCATAGAAATTGCCCCCCTTGCATTTATGCGGGGCAGAACTTTGAATAATGCTTTTATTATCCTTGATGAAGCACAGAACACCACCTCCCAACAGATGAAAATGTTTTTAACCCGCATTGGATATGGATCCAAAGCAATTGTAACCGGTGACATAACCCAAGTGGATCTTCCAGCGGGGAAAAAATCAGGTTTAATTGAAGCAAAAAAAATCTTAACCAATATTAAGGGAATTGAATTTATCTTTTTTTCCAAACACGATGTTGTCCGGCATAAACTTGTATCAAATATTATTGACGCCTATGAAAAAAAACAAAACAGAAAATAGTCTTGACCAGTTAAAAGCATTTTTACTAGAATCTCCCTCAATGCTGTGGGTAATGCTGATTATCATCACCATTGCCTTTACCATTACCAACTACCCAAAACAGAGTAATATCTCCTATCTTTACAATATAGGAGATATTGCAAAAAGGGATATCAAAGCTCCAAGAAACTTTTTTGTTGAAGACAAAAAAGCCACAAATCGTAAAAAAGATGAGGTCAAAGAGTCTGTTAAGATTGTATATGACTTTGATGCCAGCCTGTTAAGAGATATTTCAGCAAATATTGATTCTTCAATGCAGATACCAAGGCAGTTATTTATAAAAGCAAAGAGGCATGACCAGGAACCTGACCCAACATTTGCAATTATTTTGGACACCAAACCACAATTTGAAGAAAAATTGGGAATTGAAATCAGTAAAGGTGCATATTCCATTTTGTACAAACATAAATTTTCCAAGGATATTGCAAGAAAAATCAAAACCATAATAAGCAAAATTCTTACCAATGGTATAGTGGCAAATAAAGAGATATTACTTAAGGAAGAGCATAAGGGAATTTTTCTTCAAACCATAGGATCAACACAAGAGAGAACCGTTAATAATTTAAAAATATTCTACAGTCCAGACCAGGCCAAGGCCATGGTGCGCATTGAAGGCCAGCCTATTTTAAAAGATATCGACTATAATCTTTCCAACCTGATTGTTGATCTCTGTCAAAGGTTGCTCCAGCCCAATATTACCTTAAACAAAAATAAGACAGAAAGAAGAATCCAGGAAGCTGAGTCCCAGATCAAACCAATTTTATATAAAATCAAAGCAGGAGAGATGATTTTAAGGGAGGGAGAACGGGTAGATAATGTGCAATTGGTAAAACTTCTTGCCCTTCAATCCCAGGTGCAGGAAAAGGATATCCTGATTTCCAGTGCAGGCATTGCTTTAATTGTTTTTTTCTCCATACTGATTATGTATATCCTGTTTTTAAAAGATCATAAAAAACTTAAAAAAGACCACAACAAGCATATACTGTTTTTGTCATCTGGACTTGCCCTTTATCTTGCCTTTGCAAGATTTGCCACATATTATGCACAGTCCACAAACTCTGGCGTAACCTGGGATATATCAACAATATCATTTTTCATGATCATACCTGTCCCGGCAGCAGCAATGCTTACCTGCATATTCCTGGGATTTGACATTGCTGTCTTTTTCACAATTATTTTATCGTTGCTGACAAGCCTTGTTTTTCAAGGAAGTTTTGAAGTGTTTATTTTTTTCTTTTTATCAAGTATCACAGCTGCTTTCTGGGTCAAAGGAAAACAAGAGCGAAAAAACTTTATTCAAGCTGGATTCAAACTTGCTGTTTTCAATGCTGTTCTGGCTGTCTCACTGGGATTTTACTCCCTTGCCCAGCCAGAGATTATTATCCTTACAAAAGAGATGGCTCTGGCTTTTTGCGGCGGTCTTTTTGCAGCTATCTTGACCATTGGTTTTTCACCTCTCATTGAAATCATTTTTAACTACACTACTGACTCTAAACTTCTGGAGTTTTCAAATCTTGACCAGCCTCTGATTAAAAGGTTGATGATTGAGGCTCCTGGAACATATAACCACAGTGTTATAGTTGCCACCCTTGCAGAAGCTGCTGCATCAGCTATTGATGCAAGCGGTCTTAAAGCAAAAGTGATGAGTTATTATCATGATATTGGAAAACTGGATCAAAAATTATATTTTATTGAAAACCAGG
>JAOZRI010000425.1 GCA_029940235.1 Desulfobacula sp.
TTTAAGAGATAAAAAGCTTTTTACTTTGGGCTCTGTTTCTGATAATTAAGCTGGAATGAAAACTCAAAAATTTCAAACCGGCAGGGTCACCCTGATCGCTTTTTCCCATTTTATCCATGACATTTATACAAGCTGCCTTGCTCCTCTGCTTCCTCTGATAATAGAGAAGCTCTCCTTGACCTTGAGCCAGGCAGGATTATTATCAACAATTATGCAGATTCCAGCGCTGTTCAACCCTTTTATAGGGCTGTTTGCAGACAATAAAGGTCTTGCACGATGGCTGGTGATCCTTGCACCTACACTCACAGCCATACCCATGAGTCTGATATTGAGCGTATCATCATATTATCTACTGCTGGTTCTTCTCTTTATGGCAGGCATCAGTGTGGCTTTATACCATGTTCCCTCACCTGTTCTTATTGCCAAATATTCAGGTGCAAGAAAAGGCCGGGGCATGAGCCTTTTCATGACTGGCGGAGAATCTGCCAGAGCTGCTGGCCCCATGTTTGCAATAGCTGCGGTATCATTTCTTGGCGCAAACCATTTTTATTTTATTATGAGTTTTGCCATTTTAACATCTATTTTATTATATTTTACCCTGGAAAAAGAGGAAGAAAAGACATCCATAAAAAAAAGTGGCTCATTAAAAACAGCATTCCATGAAATAAAACATGTATTGATTCCCCTTGCCGGTATTTTATCTGCACGGGCCTTTATGCATGCGTCTATGGGAATTTTTATTACGGTATATGTGGAAAGGCAGACCAACAGCCTGTGGCTTGGCGGAGCAGCTCTTACACTATATGAAGTTTTTGGTGTATTGGGTGTTTTAAGTGCTGGAACTTTTAGTGACTGGATAGGCAGACAGAGAGTATTGTTCTGGGTATTAATCATAGCGCCTTTTGCCATTGTGGGTTTTATTTTCTCCACTGGAGTTTTGCAGATCATCATGCTGGCAATAACTGGTTTTACTGTTCTTTCCACCACTCCTGTAATGCTTGCAATTATCCAGGAAAATGCAAAAGTTAATCCTTCAGCAGCCAATGGTCTGTTTATGATGACTTCCTTTGCTGCAAGAGCCATTGCAGTGTTTATTGCAGGAATCATAGGTGATATTGCAGGCCTTGAAAATATGTTTATCATAAGTGCTTTTATCGGACTTTTTGCAATACCGTTTTTATTACAGCTAAAGAACAGATTAAATTAGAGACAAACTCTTAGACTAGGAATATTATAATGCTAAAAACCAATGAAAAACAACTTGTACAACTGGCCATGCAGTGCAAACCAGGACAACCAAGAATAAGGCCGGGCTGGAAAGTGGATCATAAAGGCAAACCTTTTATTCTTCCAAGTATCGGCGGTATTACCCTTAATATTGTGGTGGGAGATTCTGCTTTTGGACTTGCAGGAGATCATATAGAGCCTGGAGTCTCCTGCTCTGCAAATAGTGAAAAACCCTTTGATTTTCCAAACAATTCCCTCCAGCTTCTCTCCTGTATCGGCAATGAAGCAATTATTGTATCAGGAGATGCAAAGGGTGAAAAAGGCGTAGTAACAGGTCATCATGGTGGGTCAGAACATGTAATGATTGATTTTCCCAAAAAAATTTTAAAACAACTTACCTATGATGATAAAATAATGATCAGAACCAATGGTCAGGGGTTAACACTCATTGATTATCCTGATATTAAATTATACAATCTTGATCCAGACCTGTTGAAAAAAATGGAGATAAAGCAGACTAAAAATAAAAAACTTAAAGTCCCTGTAACCACTGTTGTTCCGGCACAATGCATGGGATCGGGCATTGGCTCTGCCCATACAGCAGCAGGTGATTATGATATCATGACAAGTGATCCTGACACTGTAAAAGAGTTTAAACTGGACAAGCTTAAGTTTGGTGACTTTGTGGCATTGCTTGACCATGATAACTCCTATGGCAGATCATTTTTAAAAGGAGCAATAAGTATTGGTATTGTTGTCCATTCCGATTGTCTGCTTGCAGGCCATGGACCTGGAGTGTCTACTTTGATGACCTCTTCACAACCTTTGATTGAACCCATTATAAATGCCAATGCAAACATCGCAAATCTTTTAAAAATAGGAACAAAAAGATAAATTGAGTGGCGAGGTGTGACAAAAAAACCCTCATCACTCTAAATTTAAGGATAAATCGTGAATAAAGGCAAAAAAACCATCCTTCAAAAAGGAAAAGGCAAAACAAGAAAAAAAGCAAAGCTTGAGTATCTGTACGAAAGAGAGTCGCAATATTTTGCCCAGGTTGCTGAAAGTATCAAAGATATTGCCATGGATGAACTTAAATATCTTGGCGCCTATGATTTACAGGCTGTTTTTCGAGGTATCTGGTTTAAGGCTTCAAAAAAAGATTTTTACAGGATAAACTATTTTGCAAGGCTTGTTTCAAGGATTTTAGCTCCCCTTGTCAGATTTGAATGCCATGATAAGGATCAACTGTATAAAGCTGCCA
>JAOZRI010000426.1 GCA_029940235.1 Desulfobacula sp.
AAGCTGAAAACCCTTGGTATTAGTGGCGCGCCCGACAGGATTCGAACCTGTGACCTGCGGATTCGAAGTCCGACGCTCTATCCAGCTGAGCTACGGGCGCACAGGTTTGTAAACTTGAACTTTAGATAGCACAATGAAAGAATTTTAGCAATATTTTGAATTTTTAAATAGTGGTATCATAAAAATTACTTTCTATTTTTCAACCAGGGTTTGTCTCTTTTAACTGGTTCTCTAACTGGAGCACATCTGACTTCAATACAACCCCTGCCGGCTATTTTAGATATTGCATCAAAAAAATCAGGATCACTGCAAGTGTTATATTCATGGCCAAGCTTAACCATCACAGGAGTTTTTGCATCTATTTTGATTTTCAGGCAGGTGGTTAAATCTCCAGAATACATTTTGATTATATTTTTTATCTTTTCAAGTGTTTTTAAAGAGCGCTCTTTGGCATCAAGGTTAATCAGTACACCACTGGTCCACTCTTTACCGGCATCTTCGATTAAAACAATTTTCTGGGCAATTAATTTAACTATATTCTCTTTTTTCTGGACTTTGGCTTCTACTATGACAATGAGTTCATCTGCAAGAATAAGATGATTTTTTATATACAAATCTGGAAACACAACAATTTCAATTGAACCTGACTGATCTTCAATGGCACAAAATGCCATCATATCCCCTTTTTTGGTTTTATGAATCTTGAGGATTTTCATTGTACCTGCCATACGGATCATTTTCCCATCAGCAGCATCATGAATACTCACAGAATTTACCGTGGTAAATTGTTGAATCATTTTTGCATGTTTATCAAGGGGATGACCTGATATATAAAATCCAAGAGACTCTTTTTCATAGGATAAAAGCTGGTTTTCTTCCCACTCTTCCATAACGGGTAATTTGGGAATGCTTACCGGGATTGAAGCACCCATATTTGTATCTGCAAATAAGTCAAGTTGTGAGTCAGCTTTCTCTTTTTGTATTCTTGAACCGTGGTCCAAAGCGTCTTCAAGAACAGCCATTAACTGGGAACGGTGATCTTTTGTTAAATCAAATGCTCCACACTTGATTAAAGCTTCAAGGGTTTTCTTATTGACCTTGCCTGTATTGACCTTTTCGCAGAAATCATAGATATTTTCAAAGGCTCCCTCTTTGTCTCTTGATGCAATGATGGATTCAACAGCTGCCTGACCAACATTTTTTACAGCGGCAAGACCAAACCTAATAGATCCGTCTGATACATTAAACTCGGAATCGCTTTCATTTACATCAGGGGGTAAAACCTTGATCTTATGGGTCCTGCATTCATCCATATATTTAATGACTGCATCGGAATTATTTTTTTCGCTGGTCATTAAAGCAGCAATGAATTCAAGGGTGAAATTTGCCTTTAAATATGCTGTTTGATAGGCAATCAGTGCATAGGCAGCACTGTGAGATTTATTAAAGCCATAACCGCCAAATTTTTCCATTAAATCAAAGAGTTCAGCTGCCTTTTTAAGGTCATGGTTGTTCTCTTTTGCACCCTTTAAAAACAATTCTCTGTGCTCTTCCATCATGGATACAATTTTTTTACCCATGGCTTTTCTAAGTCCATCAGCATCAGCCATGGAATAATTGGCAAGAACTCCGCCTATTTTCATGACCTGTTCCTGGTAAAGGATAACCCCATAAGTCTCCTTTAATACAGGCTCAAGTTCATCAAAGAGATACACCACCTCTTCTGTACCATGTTTTCTTTTTACATAAGATTCTGCCATGCCGCTGTCTAACGGCCCTGGTCTGTATAATGCTACCAGAGCAACAATATCTGAAAAATCTGCTGGTTTAAGTCTTGAAATCAAATCTTTCATGCCAGAGCTTTCAAGCTGAAATACACCAGTGGTATCAGCGTTTTGTAATAAATCAAAGGTTTTGGCATCGGAATAATCAAGATTTAAAAGATCTGGAGGTATTTTTCCCTGTTTTTTAATTAAATTAATACAATTTTTTATAACAGTAAGATTTCTCAATCCAAGGAAATCAAATTTAACCAGCCCCAGTTTTTCAACATAATTCATGTCAAACTGGGTCAGGGTTTCACCCTCTTTTCCCTTGTAAACCGGAAGGTATTCATTTAAAGGTTTATCAGAGACAACAACACCTGCAGCATGGGTAGAGGCATGTCTTGGCAGACCTTCCAGTAAAAGAGCAACCTCAAGCATCTGGGTTTTTTCTTCAGATTCCTGGCATTTTTCCTTTATTGCAGGAACATCTTCAATGGCTTTAGTAAGATTTTTTGCACCATCGGGAATCATCTTGGCAATTTCATCAACTTCAGATAAAAGAACACCGATAGCCCTTCCAACATCCCTGATAACAGCCTTGGCTTTAAGTTTTCCAAAGGTAATGATCTGGCAGACATACTCTGCTCCGCCATAACGATCAACAACGTATTTATAAACCTGTTCCCGGCCTTCTATGCAAAAATCCACATCAATATCAGGCA
>JAOZRI010000427.1 GCA_029940235.1 Desulfobacula sp.
TGAAACATTAAGAGCATTGAACAGATGTAACAAAAATACAAAGGTTATTACAAATACAGCCACTTCTCCACCTTTTACAGTCTCCATTGGCAAAGGTGTCTATCCTGAAGTTGATAATATTAAAAAACTTATCAGCGATAAATGTTCAAGTCTTGTTGCCATAGATGCAATGAAACTTGCAAAACAGGCAGGAAGCCCCATGAGTGTGAATATTGTTCTTCTTGGTGCCCTTGTTCAATCAGGCACCCTTGGTTTTACAAAGGGAAATGTTATAAAAGCCATTAAATCAAGAACAAAAAAGTCTTTTCTTGATAAAAACCTTGAGGCTTTTGAGTTGGGATTTAAGGCTGCTCAAAATTTTAGCGCATAATAATTATGACAAAAAAAATTCAGATAATTAATGGCCCCAATCTGAATATGCTGGGAAAAAGGGAACCTGAAATTTATGGTTCTCTCTCCCTTGATCAGATTAACAGTGATCTTGCACACAATGCAGAACCTCTTGGGCTGGAGCTTGCTTTTTTCCAGTCTAACCATGAGGGTGCCATTATTGATAAAATCCATGAAAATTTTAATGCCAAAATTGATGGTGTTATTATTAACCCGGGAGCATTCACCCACACCAGCATTGCCATCAGAGATGCTTTGCTTTTATTGACCTGCCCCATTGTTGAAATTCATCTGTCCAATATTTATAAGAGAGAAGCTTTTCGTCATAAATCCTTGCTTGCTGATATTGTAACAGGTCAGATTTCAGGTTTTGGAGCCTATGGTTATCAAATGGCATTAAATGCAATGGCAGATATGATTTAAAGGTTTGTAATACAATGGGTGTATTGAATATCATTTCTGTTATTTAAAGTATGATCAAATCTGACAATATACTGGAGTCGTACTTCTATAATATCATTTGTCATGCATCACAATTTGTTGTATCCTTTTTTTTGCTACATTCTGTTTATGGTGTGATTCAAGCAAAAGGCAGGATTTGTTGAATATAAAAAAAGACGGTGGATTGATAAGGAATTGGCAACTCCATCATCTGACCTTGCCGGATATAGAGGGTTTAGAAGAAAAATTTATAGCTACTTTTCCCGGAGTTTTGCTTGACCCTGGACCCGTAAAGTTCAGTGGTACTGTTGTTGAAGATTCAGCCGGCAGATATAAACCTGGCTGGCACATGATATCATCTTATATCTGCTCAATTGATCGGGAAAGAGGGGTTATTGAAACAATGAATACCATTTACAAGGTTATAGATGAGGGCAATGATGAGTTGCCGGATATGGGTAACAATATTTTAAATGTTTTTTATTGAAAGAGTCTGCTTCCAGTTAATTGTTTTGAAATTCTTCTAAAAAAAACAGGCACTGCCTTTTTATCTATTTTTTTAACCCACAGATAATTCCTGATTCAGTGGGGCCAACAAAATCCATACGGTGAATATCTTTTATGCCTTGATTTTTTAACATGGTGAAGAGCTGTGCTTCAGAATAGGCCTGGCCTTTGTCAGTTCCAAGGAACATGTTGATGGAAAAAAGAGCTGGGAAAAGCGGTCCATCCATGCTGTTATTCATAATAAATTCATGAATAAATATTTTTCCTTTTGGTTTAAGGCCAGATACTGCCTTGCTGATAATCATTTCAGCATCTTCGGGACCCTCTCCATGAATGATATGGGACAGCCAGGCAGCATCAAAGTTATTTTTATAATTAAAATCATCTTCAATAAAATTACCTTCAATGAATTCAACTCTGTCTGAAATGTTGAATTGATTTATTGTTTTTTCAGCAAAAGGACGTGTGGTGGGAAGATCATATATTTTTGCATTTAATTTGGGGTTGTTCAGGCAGAAATGAATAGCATAGGTTCCAGGTCCTCCTCCAAAATCAAGAAGGTCAGTGCAGCCTTTAAGATCAAGTTCCTTTGAAAGTTCAGGGGCAATAGCCATGCCGATATTGAACATACCCAAAAGAAAACTTTCCCTTTTTTTTTCGTCTGAAGATGATGACTGGGTTCTAATGGGTTTCCCGTCGCAGACCGCTTTGTCCATTTTTGACCATGATTCCATAAGATGGTGATGATGCATAATCATAAATCCAATATATTGGGTGGAGTCTTTGCAAAGAAAAGTTAAGGCAGAGGAAGAATTTGAATACAAAGTGCCTGCTTTTATAATTAACCCCATGGCAGAAAGAGCATTTAACAGCACAGACATCCCTTTAGGATCTGTATCTATTGTGTGACAAATATCATCTACAGATAATGATTTGTTGCCGATAACAGTAAAAACATCAAGTTTTACACCAGTATGAAGAGTGCAAGTCTTCCAATAATAACCAGATGTTTCAAGAAGTGTTTCTGGATTCCATTGGATATCATTCATAATACGCCCTTTCATAAGTTTAAGTTTAAAAATATTGATAATTTATGGAAAACATTACCAATGGAACCAATCTGTGTCAATGGTGTTGTTGAGGATA
>JAOZRI010000428.1 GCA_029940235.1 Desulfobacula sp.
AAAATAAATTTGACCACAGGCATACATGTAGTATTCCGAGGATCAAATTTATTTTCCAACGCTGAAATTGGGGCTCAAAGAGGAGCGTATGCTCACAAATTAGCGTTCTGTAAAAGTCTGTCCATTATAAGCCCATGAATTTTGCCGATATACCCTTCATGATCTCATTTGTACCTGCAAATATGGACATAACACGAACATCTCTTTTTGCCCTTGCAATGGGGTTTGACTCCAGCAGGGCAGACTCACCACACAGATCCATACCCTGTTCAGCAATTTCATTTACCATATCTGTAGTCCAATACTTTGCCATGGATGTATCTATAACAACATTTTTTCCTTCCATATGGTCTACACATAGTTTCTCCATAAATGTTTTTCCAAGTTTTACCTTAGTTGTCATCTCAACAATTGCAAACTGCACAGCCTGTGATCTTGTTAGAGGCTTGCCATTGATCATGGTTGTTTTACAATAATCAATGACAAACTCCATAATACGTTCAGCGGCAAAAACAGCTCCCATTGCACATACAAGTCGTTCCTGCTGCAATTTCATCATGAGCTGCAGAAAACCTGAACCAGAATCTCCAAGCCTGCAGGTTTTTGGAATACAGCAGTCAGAAAAGAATAACTCCGCAGTGTCCTGGCTGTTCCATCCCATTTTATCAAGCTGCTTACCTCTTTTAAATCCAGGAGTATCAGCTTCAAGAAGATATAAAGAGATTGCCTGATGTTTGTTTTCAACAGTTGGATCAGCAGCAGCAAGAATCACAAGATCACAGTTTATGCCATTGGATATAAATGTTTTGGAACCATTGATAATTACATTATCTCCATCTTCAACAGCTGTTGTTGTCATGGCTGAAAGATCGCTGCCTGCATCTGGTTCAGTCATTGCAATTGCTGTGATAATCTTGCCTGAAACACATCCTGGCAGATATTTTGCTTTTTGATCCTTTGAACCAAAAGCATCAATATATGGCACAACAACATCACTGTGAAGAGCTGCCGCAAGACCACTGTGTACAGTATATGAAAGCTCTTGAGCAACAATAACAGAGTATAGGAAATCTCCTCCCATTCCGCCATATTCTTCGGAGATTGCTGTACACAAAAAGCCTGCCTTGCCAAATTTCCGCCATACTTTTTTTGGAACAATATGATCTTTTTCCCACTGATCAACGTTTGGAGTTACCTTTTTTGCAAGAAAAGTTTTTAAACGTTCACGAAATTCATCGTGTTCAGGCGTATATTTTAATATATCCATATTGTTTATCTCCTCTCTTTATTTTATTTTTCCTATTACAGCTTTTCCAATGATATCCTGTTGTGCTGCTCTGTTACCAAACTTGAGTTCAGCCATTTTTGCATCCCGGAAAAATCGTTCAACTTCCGACTCTTTCATATACCCGTACCCGCCAAAAATCTGAATGGCTTCATCTGCAATTTCAACTGCTGCTCTTGTGGCAGTCATTTTTGCCATTGAAATCAGAGCGGTGTCACTCTTGTTCGTATCAAATAAAGATGCTGCTTTGTATGTAATCAATTTTGCAAGTTCAACCTTTGTTGCCATGTCTGCAATTTTATGCTTGATAATCTGAAAGTTTGCAATTTTTCTGTTAAACTGCTCTCTTTGTTTAATATACTTCACAGAACGATCCAATGCTCCCTGGGCAATACCAAGAGTCTGGGCAGCAGTGATGATTTTCATTTCATTAAAAATTTTTTTAAGCTGATGAAATCCTTTACCCTCTTTTCCCACAATATTTGAGATTGGCACTTTTACATTTTGAAATGAAACTTCTGCACTCTTCATCATGTTCAGGCTGAATTTTTCACCTGAATCTTTAATGAAAATATTTTTGTTGTCTTTTTCTACAAGAACCATGGCGAGATTTTTTTCAGGAGAATCATTGGTCAGCTCAGTTTTGCAAAGCACAATATAAAATCCCTTTGCACCAATATCTGTAACATGATTTTTTTTCCCGTTAATTAAAAGTTCATCTTTTTCTACAACAACAGATGTATTTATAGATGAAAGATCAACACCATGCTCTGCTTCTGAAAAAGCAATGGCACAGCGCATATCGCCTTCACAGATTTTTGCAATAAATTTCTCTTTTAAATCATTATCAGCAAACCGATAAACTGCTTCAGAACCCGAACTGCAAAGAGTTAAAGCCATACCCATTGTGGAATCAATCCTGCAGAATTCTTCAGCAATAAGAGCGGCTTCAAAAATTCCCAAGTCTCCACCTGAATATTTTTCATCAAATTGTATTCCGATAAATCCAAGGTCAGCAGCTTTTTTCCATATTTTATCTGGAAATTTACGTTTTTCTTCAAGTTCTAAGGTAAAAGTTTTATCAAATTCACCCTTGGCAAAATCTCTGGCAGCTTTTTTAATCTCTTTTTGTGATCTGTTAAGCTCGAACATTATAATATTTCTCCTGATATAGTGCTTTATTCCAGAACTT
>JAOZRI010000429.1 GCA_029940235.1 Desulfobacula sp.
AAAGGAAAATGGGGATTTGAATATAACTGGGGTTCTGAATACTGGTTTAATTTTACCGGTGCTGAAGATTCCATCACAGGCAGTAAACTTGCTACCAGGGGTAGTGTCTTTGAAACCTATTATATTCAACCCATTGTTTCAAATAATTTTTTCTTGAAAATGGGCATGAAATATTATAAATATAAATATACAGGAAGCGGTAATCCTCTTGGAGCTCCTGTAAAAATTTCAGACGTCAGCTCACTGGATGCAATGTTTCCCGTATCAGATGAAGTATGGGATATTTCAGCTTCTTTGACGCTGCTGTTCTAAAACCCAATTAATAAAGAGAGTAAAGATGATAAAAAAAATAGTAGGAATGATCATGGTAGTTATGTTTGTATTTTCCATGACTGCTGTTGCATTTGCCCAGGGACCTGACGGTAATAAACGAAAAGGTAAATATACCTATAAAGGTGTTTACAAAGCATGCGCAAAAAGAGGTGAAGTTAAATCTAAGACTCCTCTTATCAGCGCAGGCGACAAAACAATGGCACAATGGAAAAGAATTTTTGATAAAAAGAAATTTGAAATATTTAAATGCAGTGAAGAGTGGAGCAAGCTTTCTAAGGAAGAGATAAATAATATTTATACCTATCTCTATAGTTATGCAGCTGATTCTCCAACTCCTGCCAAATGTAAATAATTTTTAAAATAATTACCTCTCAAAAGTCAATATTGACTTTAAAGGGCAGAAGCTTATGGCTTCTGTCCTTTAATTGTTTTTTGCATATAAAACATCTGCTTTGACAATTTGATATGATGGCATATGTTAAGAAATTGCTTTTAATAAAGTTTTTTTATAATTAAGGATGTTGAACATGAAAAAAGAGAATATACTCGTCGTAGTAATAATTTGTATTGCAATTGCCGGTGCAGCTTTTTATATGAAGTCAAAACCAAAAAGTATTGCCAATGCTGGTGTACAAAAAAATACAGATGTGCAAAAAAATGTTGATGTAATAAAAGATATTGATGCAGTAGTTGAGCAAAAAGAGAGATTAACAGCATCAAAGGGTTCAAGCATTGACTGGCAACCTTATAAAGAGGGCTTGAAACTTGCAAAAATACAGAACAAACCAGTTTTTTTATATTTTCATGCTGACTGGTGCAAATATTGTAAAAAATTGAAAACAACTACATTTACAGACAAAGCTGTTTTAAATTATCTGAGTGATAATTTTATCAGTATTACAATTGACACTGAAAAAGAGAGAGATCTTGCAAATGAATGGGGAATAAAAGGGTTGCCAAATCTGTGGTTTCTTAAGGCAGATAATTCAAAAATCAGTAACCTTCCAGGTTATGTAGGCCCGGAACAGTTTATAAATGTTTTAAAATATATTCGTACAGAAAGTTATGAAAAAATGAGTTTCTCTGATTTTTTAAAAAAAGATAAATAAAATATCAGAAAGGGAGAAAAAATGACTTCAAAGATTTCGCGCAGAGCGTTTTTAAAAGGCTCTATCACAGCTGCAGGGTCTGTGGCTGCAACCACGACTATTGCAAGGGCTGCAAAATCAATAGCTAAAGAAGATCAAGAGCCTCTGGTAACTTTGATTGATATCAGCAAATGCATAGGATGTGAAGAGTGTGTCTATGCCTGCCAGATGGTAAATGCTGATAAATATCCAGATCCTGAAAAACCATTTCCAGCAATGTTTCCCAAAAGAGTTCCTGTTCAGGACTGGTCAGATAAAACAGATGTAGTAGATCGTTTGACTCCCTATAACTGGCTTTTTATCCAGACAGCCATGGTAACCATTGATGGTGAAGAGACTGAATTGACAATTCCAAGGCGGTGCATGCACTGCGATAATCCTCCCTGTGTTAAGCTTTGTCCCTGGGGTGCAGCAAAACAGGAAGATAATGGTCTTTCAAGGATTGATTCTGATCTATGTCTTGGCGGCTCCAAATGTAAAAGTGTCTGTCCATGGCATATTCCTGAAAGGCAGACTGGAAGCGGTATATATCTTGATATATTACCGTCTCTTGCAGGCAATGGTAACATGCATAAATGTGACAGATGTTACAACAGGCTGGAAAAAGGGGATCAACCGGCCTGCATAGAGGTTTGTCCTGAAGATGTGCAGACCATAGGCCCCAGATCCGAGATTTTGAAACAGGCCCACGCCCTTGCCAAAGAGACCAATGGATATATCTATGGTGAGCATGAAAATGGCGGCACCAATACTATATACGTCTCTCCGGTTCCCTTTGATCAATTAAATAAGAGCATTGAAAAAGGCAAAGGCAAACCCCATTTTAAAAAAGTTGATGATATGATGGCACAGGGAACTAATATTGCCAAGGCCATGGTTATTGCACCCATTGCCGGTATTGCCGCAGCATTTGGAAAGTTTTACCTTAGTTCAAAGGAGGGTAAATAGATGAAAACTCAAGGGA
>JAOZRI010000430.1 GCA_029940235.1 Desulfobacula sp.
TCCTCTTGTGATGAGCAGTGCAGGCTTTGAAGAGTATTATCAGGCACAGGGCAGGGAGTGGGAAAGATATGCCATGATCAAAGCAAGACCTGTTGCAGGAGATATTGAAGCGGGATTCAGGCTTTTGAAAACCATGAATTCCTTTATTTACAGACGTTACTTTGATTATGGCTCCTTTGATTCTTTCCGGGATATGAAACATAGAATTACTCTGCAGGTAAAAAGTAAAAAACTAAAAAATAATATTAAACTTGGAGCCGGAGGCATCAGGGAGATAGAATTTTTTGGGCAGTTGTTTCAGCTTATCAGGGGCGGAGTTGAACCAAAGCTGCAGGAGAGAAAAATATTAAAGGTACTGGATTTACTGCAAACCCATAATTGTATTGATGAATCAACAAAACAGGATCTGAAAGAGGCATATAAATTTTTAAGGCTTGTTGAAAACAGGCTTCAGATTTATGGTGATCTGCAAACCCATGATATTCCTGAAAAAGATGATCAAAAAATAATTCTTGCCCTCTCCATGGGATATGATGCCTGGAATGATTTTAATAAAGATTTGAATGCTCACATGCAAAGAGTCCATCACCATTTCAATCAACTGCTGCTGTCCAGGGAGGAGGAGCCTGACAGGGACACACATGAACTTAAAGAGTTATGGGATAATATTAATGACCCGCAATTTATGGCAGATCCCAAAATCATTGGGATCTTTAAGGAACCTGACAGAATATTGAGTGTTTTACGTTCACTTGAAGCACATCCCAATACTAAAAGATTGACATCAAATGGAAGACATAAACTTGCAAGACTGGTTCCTATCCTGATAAAAAAAATTGGCGGGCAAAAAGATCCCGATGCTGTTTTGTCCAAATTAATTGATCTCATCGTAACCATTGAAAGAAGAACCTGTTATCTCTCTCTGCTCATAGAAAACTCAGGAGCCCTTGAAACACTAATTACACTGGCACAAAAAAGCCCATGGATTATTACTTTTCTTGCAAATCATCCTGCATTATTAGATGAACTCATGCATCCTGGCTCTCTCTACTCTCCTCCCGATAGGAATGTGCTGGCTAAAGAGATGGAAACCCGCATGGCAGAGATACCCCCCAACGATCTGGAATTTTTGCTTGAACAATTATGTATCTTCCGGCAGATTAATTATCTGCGGGTTGCAGCAGCAGATGTCAGTGGTAATTATCCTTTAATGAAGGTCAGTGATCATTTGACATATATTGCCCAGACGGTTCTTGTGCAGGTACTTAAAATTTCATGGAATATAGTGTCACAAAAATATGGTATTCCAGAGGGTATATCAGGGGAAAATTTAGATAGTTGTGGATTTGCCATTATTGCATACGGCAAGGTTGGTGGCTTTGAAATGGGCTATAAATCAGATATTGATATTGTTTTTTTATATGATGCAGATCAGGGAGTTACCCTGGGAGCTGAAAAAAGTATTGAAACTATAAGGTTTTATTCAAATATTGGGCAGAGAATCATTAACGCACTGACAATGCATACACCTGCCGGGACTCTGTATGGAGCTGATATGAGATTGCGACCTGGTGGTAATTCAGGTATGATTGTATCCCATATTGATGCTTTTGAGGATTATCTGACAAACCAGGCCTGGACATGGGAACATCAGGCATTAATCAGAGCCAGGCCGGTTGCAGGGGACACAAAGCTTTGTTCAAAGTTTGATACAATAAGGGAACAGGTTTTGATTGCAACAAGGGAGAAGGGAGAATTAAAAAAAGAAGTCAGTGATATGCGCGAACGTATGCGCAATGATCGCTTGAAATTTAAAAAGGGCTTTTTTGATTTAAAGCAGTCAAAGGGTGGTATTGTTGATATTGAGTTTCTGGTGCAATACCTGATTTTGAAATATGCCCACACCAACCCTGATATAACAATATGGACTGATAATATCCGTCTGCTTGAAAGTCTTGATACAGAGGGGATTATTACAGCCCAAATGAGTAAACAGCTTCAAAAAGCGTATATTGTAATGCGAAAAGCTGTACACAGGCTTAATCTTCAGGAAAAAAGCCTACAGGTACCTCAAATAGATTTTGCAGGCATTTCTAAAAATGTTATGGAACTTTATGACCAACACCTTTTGAATTGAAAATGATTAATTATTAATTAAACAGAGGCTAAGCCAGGGTAGATAGGTAATAATAAGCACAGCAAGAAGCAGTACCAGCATAAATGGAATAGTCGCTTTGTAAATTTCGATGATGGGTTTGTTAAACCTGTATCCTGCAATGAACAGATTCATACCAACAGGCGGAGTAAAATATCCAATCTGCATGTTGGCAAGGAAAATAATACCAAGGTGGATGGGGTCAATGCCATATTCAAGTGCAACAGGCAGAAGCAGAGGCACCATTATTATAATGGCTGAAAAAATATCCAGCATGGCTCCGAGAATCA
>JAOZRI010000431.1 GCA_029940235.1 Desulfobacula sp.
TGATTTTATTAAATTTGCAAAAATACATTGTGCTCCATATGAAGTTCCTAAAATCATCGAATTTATTGATGAAATCCCATTGACTGCTGTGGGCAAAGTTGACAAAAAAGTATTACGCAAAAAAGGTTAAACTGTTAGCCGTTCTTTCAAAAAAAAGGAGAAAAAGATAAATGCAATACAATCTTACAATTAAGGAAGAGACTCTTCCTGTTGAGATAGAGGTCACATCGGCAAATACTATATCTGCACATATGGGAGAGAATGAATACGATATAGGTTTTTCACCTGTTTGTAACAATCAGATACACTTAGATGTAAACGGCAGAAGAATGAATGTTTATGTAATGAGGAGCAGTGACGGTAAAATTATTATGCTGGACGGCAAATCATTTTTTGTTCAGGATGCTGATCTTCTTGAGCAGTCACAGGTTAAAAAAAGCCGCATTGATTCAACTCCCACAAAAGTTACTCCTCCCATACCAGCAGTTGTTATATCTGTTTTAGTCAAAAAAGGGGATACAGTTGAAAAAGGGAAAACAGTTGTGGTGGTTTCAGCCATGAAAATGGAAACATCTCTTGTTGCACCTTTTAACGGTGTTGTTGCACAGGTCAATGTGCAAGAGGGGGATAAGGTTATGCCAGAAGATATATTGATTGATATCAAAGCTGAAGAAGAGTAAGAGGTGGAAAAAATGAAAAGTAAAATATACTTTGGAAAAGAACATAATCTTGTTCGGAAATCAATAAGAGAGTTTGTAAAAAAAGAGATAATTCCAAATATTGATGAGTGGGAAGAAAATGGAGAATTCCCCAAAGAGCTGTATAAAAAAACCGGGCGTTTAGGTTTTTTAGGAACATGTTATCCTGAAGAGTACGGTGGTACTCCAGGAGATATTTTCCTGAAAATTGTTATTTTAGAAGAATTGATGCGTTCTACATCAGGAGGGTTTGTAGCAGGGATTGGTTCCCTGGATATTGCCATTCCGCCAATCATCAAAAACGGAACACATGAGCAAAAAAAGCGTTTTGTAAAGCCGGTCATTGCAGGAGAAAAGATTGCAGCCCTTGGCATCACAGAACCGGATGGCGGGTCTGATGTTGCCAATATCAAGACAACTGCCAGAAAAGATGGTGATTATTATATTGTCAATGGAAGTAAAACCTTTATTACCAGCGGTGTCAGGGCAGATCAGCTGACATGTGCAGTAAGAACCGGTGATGACGGGGCCCACGGTATCAGCTTTCTTATTATTGAATCTGATACGCCGGGATACTCAACATCAAAAAAATTAAAAAAAACCGGGTGGTGGGCATCGGATACAGCTGAGATATTTTTTGATGACTGCAGAGTGCCTGTTGTCAATCTTATTGGTAAAGAAAACCACGGCTTTTATTATATCATGGATAATTTCCAGAGCGAAAGACTCCAGGTCAGTGTAATGGCAAACATGACAGCTCAAATTGCCCTGGAACAGGCAATGCAATATGCAAAGGAACGTAAAGCATTTGATAAACCCCTTGCTGGATTCCAGGTGACACGACACAAGCTTGTGGACATGGCAACACTTGTAGAAGTCAGCCGTGAATTCACCTACAGGATTGCAGCGAAAATTGATACCGGTGAAAACCAGATAAAGGAAATATCCATGGCCAAAAATTTTGCCTGCAGTGTGAGCGATAAAGTGACATATGATGCTGTTCAGATTTTCGGTGGCAGCGGGTTTATGCGTGAATCAATCGTGGAAAGATTATATAGAGACAACCGTATCCTCTCCATAGGCGGCGGAACAACAGAAATAATGAAAGAGATCATATCAAAATTTATATTGTAAATAAGGCCTGACCAAAACATGAAAGAATAAAAGTCCATAGCTTGTTATTTCATATAAAAAATCAATATGGGAGAAAAATAATGTTATATAGTTTTGACGGGAAGACACCACAAGTCGGTAAAGGAAGTTATGTAAGCGATATTGCACGGGTTATTGGTGATGTGAATATTGGTGAGAACTGTTATATTGGGCATGGAGCAATAATCCGGGGAGATTATGGCCGCATAGACATTGGTAATGGAACTGCTGTGGAAGAGGGGGTTATTATTCATTCTCCACCTGGGGGATTGCATCAAATTGGTAAAATGGTAACCATTGGTCATGGTGCCATACTTCACGGAAATATTATTGGCAGCTATTCCGTGATTGGCATGGGTGCAATTTTAAGTATTTTTTCCGAAACAGGTGAATGGACTATTATTGGAGAAGGTTCCCTTGTAAGATCAAACCAGAAAATTGAATCCCGGGTTGTGGCTGTAGGAAATCCCATAAAAACAATCAGGACCATAAGCAGAGAAGATCAGGAATTGTGGGAATATGGAAAAAAAGTTTATATTGATCTTGCTGAAAAATATTTAAAAACAGGAATGCCAGAAGTTAAATTGCCATAG
>JAOZRI010000432.1 GCA_029940235.1 Desulfobacula sp.
CAAATACACCAATGGGAAGCCCTCCTCCTATAACCTTGCCAACTGTTGTTAAATCAGGTGTGACTCCATAAAGCTTCTGGCATCCGCCGGTATTTACCCTGTAGGAAAAGATTTCATCAAAAATCAGGAGGACATTGTTCTCCTGAGTTACTCTCCTTACATGTTTAAGATATCCTTTTGCAGGAAGCACAACACCGCCTGCTCCAAGGAATGGCTCCATAATTACAGCAGCAAGCTGATCTGCATTCTCTTTTACAGCTTTTTCAAGAGCCTCAAAATTATTAAAGGGAACCTCAAGCATATCCTCAGTCATCCCTTTTGGAATTCCGGCTGTTATAACATTTTTTTTTGTGGAGGCTGCAACACAATCGTGGGTTCCATGGAAGCCGCCGGACATTTTCAGGATTTTATCCTTATTGGTATATGCTCTTGCAGTTCTCAGGGCAAACATGGTGGCTTCTGTGCCGGAATTAACAAATCTGACCCTGTCAAATCCAGGTATTCTTTCACAGAGCAATTTTGCAAGTTTATACTGACCGTCTGTTGGAGTAGAATACTGGGAACCCTTTGCTATACCTTCCTGTACAGCTTTAACAATGTCAGGATCACCATGTCCGTGGACAATAGCGCCATAGGCATTGGTTACATCAAGAAGCTTATGACCTTCGTGTGTAAAGACGTAAGCTGCCTTACCCGATTCAATATGAATGGGGTATGGTTTAAAATAGCTTAAACTCCTTGTGGCACCGCCTGGAATATAATTGATCAGTCTTTTATGACGCTCTTTTGAATCTGGAAATTTTTCCATATAAGCATCTGCAATTTTCTTTTCAATCTGTTCTTCTATTAGTTTTTCAGACATGGTGTAGTATCCTTAGATCTATATAAAAGTTATTTCAATTATCTAACATTAAGATAATTTAATAATTTGTTATGGCCGGAACAGTAGCTCATGTTTCAAGGATCATGTTCCGACCATTAACGGTTATTTTTCTTTTTTATGAACAATCAAAAGTTCGCCAAGCTCATTTTCTATTTTTTCTACAAATTCACCTGATTCAATTCTTGTTTTGAGTTCTTCCATGTCATCAATATAAACCTTGTCTTTATCCATATAATCAAGGGTTTCACGAACAGCCTTGTGCATTATTTTGCCTGCCGGGCTGAGTCTGTCAATACCTCTTTGATCTGCTGCCTGGGCAGCACAGAGAAGCTCAAAAGAGAGAATATGATTTGTGTTTTCAACAATTCTTCTTGTTTTTCTTCCTGCAATAAGACCAAAACTTACAATATCCTGAAAATCAGCAGTAGATGTTATGGACTGAATAGAAGCTGGAACTGCAAGTGTTCTGTTCTCTGCAACAAGTGATGTTGTCATGAACTGACCGCCCATAAGTCCCATTCGAACACCTGTATCTTCTTTGCACAAAAATGGTGGAAGACCAGTGCTGTGGGCTTCGTCCATGAATCTGTCAATTCTTCTGTCACTTACCACCCCGATATTGACCATGGAGATTCCAAGGCAGTCCATTGCAAAAGAGATTGGCTGTCCATGGAAATGACCATTATGGAAAAATGTATCCAACTCAGTAAAAATCAATGGATTGTCATTGCTGGAGTTAAGTTCTCTTAAAAGAACCTCATGGGCATTTTGCAGAGAATCTTTTGTTGGGCCGACAAATTGAGGGGTACAGCGGATAGAGTATGCATCTTCAACTGGGATATTTGCCACAGAAACACCTTTATGTTCCTTTAATGTTGCTTGAAGTTTTATGGAGAGTTCCAGTTCATCAATGGCCATATTACTTCCCTTGAGAAGCTTGGTCAGATTTATGGCCGTGGCCATCTGACCGGGATGGTATTTCTGTTCGTGAACTATTGGATCAAAGGGATTAAATCTTCCCATGAGAGTTTCAATGGCAAAGGCTGCAATTATATCTGAGTTTTTCAGTGTATTGGTGGCTTCTGAGATAACTGTACAAGCAAGACCAACCATGCCAGAAGTTCCATTAATTAGTGAGAGACCTTCTTTTGCATTCAGGTACATCAGCTCTATCCCGGCAGCTTCCATTGCCTCTTTGCCCGTCATGAGTTTATCATTAAATCTTGCTTTCCACTCTCCAAATGCAACGCTTGCAATACAGCCAAGGGGGCCAAGATCGCCGCTTGTACCAAGGGAGCCTTTTCTTGGAATAAGAGGAAATACTTTTTTATTTATCATTTCAAGATAAATTTTCAGGTTTTTCTCTTTAATTCCTGAAAAACCACGGCAAAGCGAATTGGCTCTTGCAATCATGAAAGTTCTTACCAGTGTGTCTTCAAATGGTTTTCCAACCTGGGTAGTTATGCTTCTTACAAGGTTTTTCTGAAAATCATTATCTCTCTCTTTGGGCAGAAGATAGTCAACAAGACCGCCGCAGCTTGTATTTACACCATAAA
>JAOZRI010000433.1 GCA_029940235.1 Desulfobacula sp.
CCATAATTTTTCTCCAAGCATAATAAATTTTTCTTTGAATGCATTGGTGGGAGGATTGGTTTCATAGGCAATGAGTTTATCAATATAATTGTGAGCCTGTGTTGATGTGCGCACAGGAATACGCCCCACAATAACATCTGGATCAAGGTCTCCCTCATCACCATGTGAGGTGTCAGCTTCGCCATATATACCATCGCCGTCTTCATCCCAGGAGCTATCCAGACCAGCATAATAAAGATCAGTGGGCATATTGTTCTCCACCGTAACAGGTGAAGTGTCAACTGAAACATAGCAGCCCCTGACAGGAACAATGGTGTCATCTCCTCCAAGAACCACATATCCTGTATTTCTGTTTTTTACAAAATCATCTATGCAGTTGCGGATCTCTTCCTGGCTGTCAACACCTTCATAATCCGGGTTATCATATATATCCTGTAAAGTCATAATTGCGGTAGTAAAGCTGTTAAAAACTTCACGATGGGTAGTAAGGTCCTGGAAAGAGTTTTGAAGATCCCCGGATGTGATAACAAGATAATCAATATTACCTGTTGTGGTAAATTCAGAGCCTCCTTTAGATTCTAAAAAGATTGAATCATCAAGCATCTCTTTGTTAATCACAATATTGCGAGCCATACGTTCAAAAATTTTATTGGATTTTGCTGATCTGTTTTTGCTTGAAAGAGCACCATGAGTGTCTGAAAGTTCCAGAGTAATGGATAGATCCCTGGTAAGATAAAGCTCTTTTAATACAGGGTTATATCTGACAGGATTTAACCTGATTGAAACATAGGTAAATCCGCGCATATTATGATATCCGATAATTTTGGCAAAAGCGTCTGGTAATTTGGTATTCAGGGAATATGAATGAATATTTTTCTTTGTCAAATTTGGAGCTGGAGCACTAAGTCGTACAGGCGGCTGAACAGGACAGAGATCAATATTGCCGGCAACCACTATTTCACTAACTTTGGTCTTAAGTGAAACAACTTTTTTGTCAGAAGGGACAAAAACATTGACGTATCTTGAAGGAAGCCAGGGAGAACCTTTTTCATCTTCAGGCATTATACAATTTTTGAGAAATACTTTTGTACAGCCACTCCTGCTCTCAAAGCTTAAATCACTTTCTAAAAAGGTGAAAACACTTTTGATTCCTTTGGAAACATATGCAGTTTTAATCTCATCAGATTCTCCTGCAAAGGCCCAGGTAAATATAAAACCTGACAGGATTATTAAAACAATGCAATATCTATTTATGTTTATGATCATAATACATTTTTTTTTAAAAGCAGTTCACATTGATTATAGATTACCAAAACTGAAATCTTTTCACAACAGCCCTGTTTACAAGTGCAATTCTGATAGCCATTTAGATGCAAATCGTAGTTCCGCACCATTAGGGAATGTCTTTTCCCGGATCAACTCTTTTGAAATCTGAATCATTTTAATATCAGGGTAGAATTTCTTGAATATCTCAAAATTTGGGCTCAAGCTATTATCATTCCATTTTACCTCCACCAGTAATGAAGGAGTAGTATTTACTGATATGCAAAAATCAATTTTTTTACCATCCTTATTTTTGATGTAAAAAAGTTTTCTTTCTTCCCCAAAACAGTCTTCCCGAAAATGAACTTCTTTTTGAATTGCACATGCAACAGCATTTTCCAACCTGACACCTGAATCCCCAATAACCTGACCTGTATCATAAAAGTAGAATTTTGGAGCTTTCTGGATGGCTCTGGCAATATTTTTATGAAAAGGCGGCACTTTAAAAAGGACATACATGTTTTCAAGTATCGTCAGCCATCTTTTTACTGTTTTATCGGAGCATTGCAAATCCTGTGCAAGCGAACTATAGGAAATTGGACTGCCTACCCTGAGTTTTAATAATTGGATCAAAGTCTCAATTTGTGTAATCTGCTGGACATTTTCCAGATCAATCAAATCTTGTTTTAGTATGATATCAAGATGTGATTTTTTCCAACGATTGTAATATCGTTGCGTTCCATTTAGGTATGGTTCAGGAAAACCGCCCAATAGCAAGAGTTTATCTAGCTCTGATTCAATATTTTCCGGTTTTAAAAAAGAGGAGATTTCTTTCAAATCCAAAGGATGCATCCTAAACTGAAAGAATCTTCCCGCCAGGGAATCACCAACTTTTTTGTAGGTATCAAGCTTAGCACTTCCGGTAACAAGGATTGAAGGGGGGATGCCTTCTGTGTCATAGATGCCTTTTAACCACGACTTCCAATTTTTTAATTTATGCAGTTCATCAAAGATAACTAAAGGCTTTGAGCGATCCCATGATTTTTCCTGCAAACTTAACCTGTCATCAATATTATCAAAGTTGAAGTAATCGAAATTATTTTTTAATATTTTAGACAGCGTTGTTTTTCCGACCTGACGGGGACCGGTTAATAAAATGATTTTCTTGTCTA
>JAOZRI010000076.1 GCA_029940235.1 Desulfobacula sp.
TTAACCCTGTCCATAGTATTGGAAAACAGATGAAAGAGATATATAAACTTCATTTTCCCCAATTATTTTCCAGTGCAATGATAGAATCTTCCATAAAAATGCTGGAAAAAGTAGGAATTTCTGATCCTGAAAAAATTATTAAAAAATACCCACACCAGCTTTCAGGAGGAATGAGGCAAAGGGTAATGATTGCCATGTCACTGGCGTGCGAGCCTGATATTCTTATTGCAGATGAGCCCACCACAGCATTGGATGTAACGATTCAGGCACAGATTCTTGATTTGATAAAATCTTTACAAAAAAGATCAAACATGTCAGTTATTTTAATTACCCATGACCTTGGAGTTATTGCAGAAAATTGTGATGATGTTGTTGTAATGTATGCGGGAAGAGTTGCGGAAAAAGCAATGGTTAAGGAGTTATTTAAAAATCCTCAACATCCTTACACACAAGGTCTGCTCACATCAATTCCACAACTTGCAGAAAAGAGTAAAACCTCTCTTCCCACTATCCCTGGCCAGGTGCCGTCACTTTTGAATATGCCCAAAGGCTGCAGATTTGCAGATCGTTGTCCCGTTGTGGAGGATATCTGTACAAAAAAAATCCCGGAAGAATATAATGTTGGGAAGAACCACACTATAGCCTGTCATCTCGCTTATAAATGACTATTTTTAAAAAAAAATAATAATATTTAAAATAATCCTTGATTTTTTAATTTAAAGACAATATGACACATACAAAGCCTTTTAGATAAAGGCTTAGCAGTTTCGTTCTAAAGGGAAAACCCAGTTTGTGAGAGTGGCAAGACCCAAAAGTTTGAAACTATTATTATTTATTTTAAGTCAAGGAGAGAGTCACAATGGCAAACGGGATAGTAAAATGGTTCAATGATTCAAAAGGTTATGGCTTTATTGAGCAAGAAGACGGACCAGATGTATTTGTTCATCATTCAGGTATTAATTCAACTGGTTTTAAATCACTCAACGAAGGCGACAAAGTCACTTTTGATGTGGAAGATGGACAAAAAGGACCAGCAGCAGTTAATGTAACTGTTCAATAGAACTTCTTTTAAGGGTTTTCTTGGGGTATATATTAAAAGAAAACCCTTTTTTTTATATTTGGATTGAAACTCACCCATCTACGTCGTTGCTTCAAAATTTTTAAAATCTCTTTAAGGAAAAAGGAGAGATATCAATCTGACTCTTTTTCTCATATATCATATCGCAGATAGCTTTCCCTGTGCCGGTTGCCATTGTTACTCCAAGCATTCCATGTCCTGTGGCAACAAAAAGATTGTCATGCATATAAGATCGATCAATAATAGGAAGATCATCGTGGGTCATAGGCCTGAATCCGCTCCATTGTTCCATTGTTGAATTATTAATTTCAATATTTAAATACTCTTTTGCTCCGTGAATGAGTTGTGCCAAGCGCTTTTTATTTAAAGAGTCATCAAATCCAGAAAATTCCATGGTTCCACCAAGTCTTAAACCACTCTTCCATGGTGTTATAACCATATTTTTTTCATAGAGCATGCATGGAATTTCAGGTGAAAAATCAGGTTTTGCCATGGTAATACTATATCCTTTTCCCGGTTGAACAGGAATGTTTAATTTTAATTGTCTGCTGATTTGAGAAGTCCAGGCTCCTGCAGCCAGGATAAAATGATCTGCTTTAAATTGACCTCTTATGGTGTTGACATATTGTATTTTGTTTTTATGAATTCCAAAGTCTATCAATTTGCATTTTTCTTCAATAATAAGGCCTTTTTTGATTAATAAGTTTTTCCATGCTTTGACAAGCATTGCAGGTCGAATGTGCCGGTCATGCTTATCATGCCATGCTCCGACAACCTCTTTTTTTACTGTAGGCTCTAACTCCCTGACTTGAACCTGTTCATATTTCTTTAAGTTAAAACCATATTTTTTAAGAAAAATTATTGTGGAGTTGTAATCTTTAAAGTATTTTTTATCCTTGAATAACAGTAAAAATCCTTTGTGTCTGAAATCACATTCAAGGCTGTATTCCTTAAAAAGTGAATCAAACAGGTCAAGGGAAAATTGTAGAAGATTATTTTTTGCCGTTGATGCTCTGTTCATGTGGCTTAAATTGCAGTGGGATACAAATTTGAACAGCCATTTAATAAAGTTGATATCAAGAGAGGGTTTAATATGGAGGGGAGATTTTCTCTGGATTGTTCTAATGATTTCATTTTTAATTACACCAGGAGCACACAAAGGAATGATGCCGCCAAAATGCAGCAATCCACAATTTTTACTGGATGTTCCCGATTCAATAACATCCTGTTCAATAATTCTAACCGAGGCATTGTTTTGCAGCAGGTAGTGGGCACAGGCAAGTCCAATAATTCCACCGCCAATAATGATTATATCTTTATTTGTTTCCACTATATTTATCCTTAAAAATTTTATGATGTAAAGGGGGGCATATTAAAATTATTTTAAGTGAATTTCAATTGATATATTTTTTCTAATTTGTTTTAATGCATAAATTATGACTATTCTTGAAGTGAAAAATCTTAAAAAATATTTTCCTGTAACAGGAGGTGTTTTTTTAAGACGTACAGGTTGGGTTCATGCAGTTGATGGAGTCTCTTTTACATTAAATAAGGGAGAAACTCTTGGTATCGTAGGTGAATCAGGATGCGGTAAAACAACTCTTGGTCGATGTATCATGGGTCTTTATAAGCCATCACATGGGCAGGTTATTATTAAAAACAGCCCCATTATCAAATACAATTCAAAATTGAGAAAAAAACTTGCTTTAAACCTGCAGATGATATTTCAAGACCCTTTTGAATCTTTAGATCCAAGACAGACCGTCAGAGAAATTCTTGAAGAAAAATATATTATTCAAGGGAAAAAAAATGGGGATTTTAATTTACAGATTGAAGAGCTTATTAAAAAGGTGGGACTGACCCATGATGATCTTTCCAAGTTTCCCCATGAATTTTCAGGCGGTCAGCGTCAGAGAGTAGGTATAGCAAGAGCTATCAGCCTTGAACCTGAAATTATTATCTGTGATGAACCAGTTTCAGCTCTTGATGTTTCTGTCCAGTCTAAAATTTTGAATCTTTTACTGGAACTTCAAAATACTTTAGGACTGACTTATCTCTTTATTTCCCATGATTTATCTGTGGTAAAACATATTTCAGATAAAATTGCTGTCATGTATATGGGCAAAATCGTTGAGATGGCAGATGCAAATTGTATCTATAATAATGGAAAACACCCCTACACCAAAGCTCTTTTATCGGCAATTCCCATACCTGATCCAGCTGTTTCCAAAAAGCGTATTATCTTAAAGGGGGATGTGCCTTCTGTGGAGAATCCTCCTAAAGGCTGCAGGTTTAATACACGATGCAAGTATGTTAAAGACCTCTGTTTTAAAAAAGAGCCTGCACTTTCCAAGGACTTAGAGGATGAAAATCATCTAACTGCATGTCACTTTAAGACCTTTGACTCTTGAATACTCTTTAAACCTATCATTTTGGTGTTTTGAATTTTCTTGCACAAAGAGCATTGGAGTGATAAAGTTATTAATTTTGTTAAGAGGTTTATTGTTGATATGATTACCGGGACAGCCAAGTGGGATATTATTTAAAAAATAGCTTTATTTATGGTTTGCTGGGTTGCATTCTATGGATCACCGGGTGCAGCGAACCTGAAAAGAACAGCTCTCAGTTTTTCATTAAAACCGAAGTGATAACTATTTCAAGTATGGATTTTTCAGAAGAGCTTGATCTTAAAAGAGCTGCATATCCATATGATATTAAAGAGAGCCAGGAAGAGTACAATGAAATGGTCATTTCCCTTGTTAAAGTACTTTCCGAGGAAATCGTTTTGCTTACTGCTGCTGTTGCAAAAAACATTACTATTACAGAACAGGAAGTCTTAACAGCTGAAAAAGAGTTTAAAAAAGATTATCCAGAAGACAGCTTTGAACAGATTTTATTAGAGAATGCCATCTCTTATCCTCTCTGGAAAAAACGTTTTAAAAAAAATATGATTATTGAAAAACTCATTGACCAGGAATTAAAGCAAAAAATTGAAATCACACCCGGAGATATTGTTGATTTTTACAGCAGCTACAATACAACAACCAGTCATGATGCAAAAAATCAACCCACTATTATAAATAAAATTGATAATGAAAAAGAGCTGGTAACAAGACTTCGCATGAAAAAAACCCAGGATAATTATAATACATGGATACAAGAGCTTTACAAAGCTTATCCCATTGAAATTAATAAAGATAAATTAAAAACTTTTTTAATAGATATTAAAGAAAACAAGGAAGATAAACATGATAAAGAGAATTAATTGGTCAGTTTTTTTGCTATTGACCATGGGTCTGATTTTTTGCGGATCTCCATGGGCTGAAGTTGTGGATAAGATTGTTGCCATTGTTGACAATGATATTATTACTATGGTTCAATTAGACAAAGGGACAGCAAATTATAGAAAAAAAATTAATGCAGGCGCTTATTCAGAAGATCAAAAACAGACAATGATGCAAGAGGTCAATGAAAAGATTTTAAATACTTTAATTGACCAATCTTTAACTCATCAGGAAGCTCAAAAATATCGTATTGAAGTGTCAGAAAGTGAAATTAATAAATCCATGGAAAATGTTATGCGATCACAATCTTTGAGCCAGGAGGAGTTTGAAAAAGCTCTGCAACGTGAGGGCCTTACTTTAGAGGATTATCATAAAAATTTAAAAAAACAGATTATACAGACTAAAATAATAAATCATGCAGTAAAATCAAAAGTAGTTATCATGGAATCTGACATTGTACTTTATTATAAAAACAATAAGGAACAATATTCGGGTGAGATAAAACATCATTTGAGAAATATAATCATGAACAGCAAGGAGAAGATTGAAACAGTAAGAAAACAATTAGAAGGGAAAAAGGATTTTAAAAGTCTTGCAAAACAATATTCCATAGCTTCTAATGCTAAAGATGGCGGTGACCTTGGAATGTTCGAGATAAACAATTTTTCTGATAACATCAAAGAAGAGCTATCAAAATTAAAAAAAGGCCAATATAGTAATGTGATTTCAACTCCCCAGGGATTTCAAATTTTTTATATTGAAGATATTATTTTTAAAGGTGGAAAAACCTATGACCAGGTACATGATGAAATCCGTGGAATATTATACAATAAACAGGTGGAAATCAAATTTAAAACCTGGCTTGAATCTTTAAAACAAAAGGCTCATATAAAAATCATGCTTTGATTTAAGGTTGATAAACCTAATAAGGGTGTAAGATGCACAATGAACAGATAAAAATATTAACTGCCAGCTTAAAAAGATTATTGCGCCGGGGTGCAACAAAACAGTTGCTCAATATTATCAAAAAAACCCATATGGCTGATCTTTCTCTAAGCTTTAAGGAGTTATCACTTGATAACAGGGAAAAATTATTTGCTTTAATGCATGATCCTGAACAAATCGGTGATCTTTTTTCTCTATTGGATGAAAGCCTTTATCTTGAATTTGTAAAAACTGTGGAGTTTAATAAACTGGTCAAAATATTTGATCAAATGCCTTCTGATGATGCAGCTTCTCTTTTAACTCTTCTTGATGAAGAGCTTTCAGACCAGATTTTGGAAAAAATGCAGAAAAAAGAGTCAGACAGTGTTGAACAGCTTTTGAGTTATGAAGAAGATACTGCTGGCAGTCTTATGGTTACAGATTTTATTGCCTTGGAAGAAGAGGTGATGGCAAAACAGGTTATTGAAGCATTGCAGAATAAATATCTTGATGTTGAAATGCCTTTTTATATCTATGTTATTGATGAATACGGCAAGCTTGTGGGAGTAAGTTCCTTAAGACAGCTTGTTGTAGTGCCCCCTGAAAAACCTTTAAAAGAGTTTATGGCAAGGGATCTTATAAGTGTAAAACCTTATACTGACAGAGAAGAGGTGGCAAGGCTTGTTGCAAGGTACGACTATCTTGCAATTCCAGTTGTGGACAGTGATAACAAAATTGTTGGGATTGTAACTGTTGATGATGTTATTGATATTCTCCATGAAGCTGCCACTGAAGATATACTGAAAATGGCTGGTGTGGGTGAGGAGTATATAGAGACTCAAACCATATTAAGAGGAACTCGCATTCGTTTGCCATGGTTGTTTGCAAGTTTTCTTGGTGGCGTTGCTGCCTTTTTTATTATCGGAGGGTTTGAAGAAAATCTTGCAAAATTTACAAGCCTTGCAGCTTTTATACCTGTCATCATGGGAATGGGAGGAAATATTGGAACACAGAGTTCAACTATTGTTGTTCGCGGTATTGCAACTGGAAGAATAAATCTTAATGATTTTACCAGGGTGGTTTCCAAGGAACTTTCCGTGGGGTTGATTCTTGGAGTTATATATGGTCTCTTTATTGGGGTTATAGCAAAATTTACTTTTGCCGCCGAGCCCTTTTCCTTAGCACTCTCTTTTGCTGTTGGCCTTGCTATCCTCTCCTCCATGTCCATTGCAGCACTTGTAGGATCCATGGTACCACTTATTCTTGAAAAATTTCATGTTGACCCTGCTGTTGCCACAGGGCCCTTTGTCACCACTTCAATTGATATTGTCAGTGTATATTGTTATTTTACGATTGCCACTGTTTTATTAGACCTTTAAAGTAAGTTGTATCCATGCCTGATTTTAGTACTAATGCAATATTATTAAAAAAAATTGAATTTGGTGATCACGATTTTATCATTAGCTTTTTAACAAAATCCCATGGTAAAATTTCTGTGATTGCAAAAAATGCAAAAAAGAGTATTAAGAGATTCTCAGGCTCCTTTGATATTTTTTGTGAAAATTATATTCAATGCAGCTTCCCTAAAAAGAAGAAAGATGGCATGATAATTCTTGCCAAATCTGACATTGAAAAAGGATTTGCAAACATCAGATATGATGTATTTAAAACTGCCTATGCAAGTTTCTGGATAGAACTGCTTAATTTTTATCTTGAAGAGAATAAATCCCAGGTTGATTTATATGATTTATTGCTGTTTTCACTGGAAGCATTAAACAGTGACACTATCTCAAAAGAAGTTTTAAACCTTCTTTTTCAGATTAAATTTATGGGTATTGCAGGATTTGCTCCCAATATTGAAAATTGTGATAGATGCCAGACATTTATTGATGATTTTGAACAAAACAGTATAAGATTTGATTTTAAGGAGGGGGAAATTATCTGTAAAAATTGTCTTAGCAAGAGTTCAAAGCATGGTATGACAATTTCTAAAGGAACTTTAAAGCAGCTTTACTGGATAAATAATAGTGATATTAAAAAAGCAGACAGAATAAAATTTTCTTCCTATGCCATAAAAGAGGGCGGAATTTTATTGGAAGCTTTTATTCCCTTTCATATTGGAAGGGAGTTTAAAAGTTTGAAATTTCTTAATAAGATAAGAAATCAGGTAAAAATATGAATATTAGTAAGATACTTGAGCAAAAAAATATAGAGGTATCGGTTCCATGCAGGATTGACCTGGGCGGTACATTGGATATCAGTACATTTTATCTGTCAATGAATCATCTTGAATGTGATCATCAGATGCTTTTGCCCTCAAGTTTTAATATTGCCCTTGATTTATACACTGTGGTTACTCTATCTGGCTATAAAAAAGGTTATATCAAGATATCATCAAAGGGATTTAAAAGTGCTGTTTTTCATAAAGATGAGGTGGCGTTTAATCATCCCATGGGCTTGATGTTTGCATGTGCAAATTATTTTAAGGGTTATTTTAATAAGGGAGGTGTCCATATTAATATTGAATCCTCTTCTCCCCCAAGAAGTGCCCTTGGAGGATCTTCTTCTGCTGCTGTTGCCATTATTGCTGCATTTTTTAAAGCTCTGGGAAAGCCCTTTGTTTTTGAACAGATTGCATGGCTTGCACACTATCTTGAAGCTAGTGTTGCAGGCGTGCCGTGCGGTATGCAGGATCAGCTTGCAGCAGCTTTTGGTGGTGTGAATCAATGGATATGGAAAATGGGAAACACATCTCCTGAATTTGAGCGGGTTTCTCTCCTTGATCAGGATGATGACATTAATGCCTTTAATTCAAATATTATTGTTGCCTATTGCGGTGTTCCCCATGTTTCCAAAGATATAAATTTCCAATGGGTAAAATCCTTTATTCAGGGTGAAACAAGAAGTGTTTTTGAGCAGATTGCCTCTCTAACAAATCAATTTTGTAAAGCTGTAAAAAATAAAAATTTCATCAAAGCTGCTGATCTTATGAACCAGGAGACAAAATTAAGGCTTGAAATGACACCTGATGTGCTTGATAATACCGGGCAAAAATTATTTAATAGGGCAATGGATGTCAATTGTGGTGCAAGATTTACTGGAGCAGGCGGCGGTGGCTGCCTTTGGGCAATTGGTGAAAAATATGATATAAGCAGATTAAAACCATTATGGGAAAAAATTCTTGAGCCTGTTAAGGATGCAAAGATTCTTGATACAAGGATTACTAATAAAGGGATTCAAGTAGTTGAAATGAAAAATTATTAATATAAAAACGAGTGGAGTAAAATGAATTTTCAAGATGTAATTTTAAATTTGAATAATTTCTGGGCAAAAAAGGGTTGTGTTCTTATTCAATCCTATGACATGGAGGTGGGGGCAGGTACCTTTCATCCTGCAACACTGTTAAAAGCTCTTGGGCCTGAACCATGGAAGGTTGCCTATGTTCAGCCATCAAGGAGACCCACTGACGGACGTTATGGAGAAAATCCCAATCGCCTTCAGCACTATTATCAATACCAGGTGCTTTTAAAACCATCTCCGCCCGATGTCCAGCAATTATATCTTGATTCCATGAAAGTTCTTGGTGTTGATCCCCTTGAACATGATATACGTTTTGTGGAAGATGACTGGGAATCTCCTACTCTCGGTGCATCAGGCCTTGGCTGGGAAGTGTGGCTTGACGGCATGGAAGTTACACAATTTACATATTTTCAGGTAACAGGAAGTGTGGAAGTAAATCCCGTTCCTGTTGAATTGACCTATGGACTGGAACGAATCTGCATGTATCTCCAGGGTGTTGATAATGTATTTGACCTTAAATGGAATGATGAGATCACATATCGTGATGTTTATCACCAACAGGAAGTGGAGCAGTCAACCTATAATTTTGA
>JAOZRI010000434.1 GCA_029940235.1 Desulfobacula sp.
ATACTCGCTTAGCAGGCGAGCGCCTTCAGCCACTCGGCCATTTCTCCGCATATTGTTATGTTGGCGGAGGAGGTAGGATTCGAACCCACGGAGCCTCTCGGCTCAACGGTTTTCAAGACCGCCACTTTCGGCCACTCAGTCACTCCTCCGAAATTAACCCGCAACTTATATCATTTTGTGTTAAACAGGTCAAGAATAAACTTGTCTCGCTTTCAGGCTGGTCTGCTCAAGTAATATTTTTAAGGCTATTGGTAAAACAGTAGTTTGCCATCACAATATCAGCTGTTTTGGAGTTGATATGGGAGAAATCATAAACAAGTTCTTTTTTTCTTTGCCCCTGATCGTTAACAAGGTGATCATAAACATCAATAAAGGGGATCTTTTTGCCGGTACAGCAAATGCTTAATTGGGTATTGAGCATTTTTGTGTACAACTGCCTCTCTTCAAAGCTTGTATAAAAGGGGTAGTGCAGGTTGTCTTTCCACTTTTCAAATTGTTTCCCAAAAAAATCTCCTGTGGGAACAACATTAAAAACATGAATATCAAATCCATCATCTCTTAATTTTGCCACATAGTCTGTGTATCTTTCAGCAGTATTTTCAAGCAGTGTTTTTATGGGTGTTCCTGATTGTATATGTTTAAGTTTTACATGTATTCTTACATCTACCTCTCCAAAGACAAAAATTATGTGTTTATTTTTAATTGGAGTAATAATTTTTTTGACTTTTTTATCATGGCGTTCAAGATTAAAAGCTGTTTTACCATCAAGCTTATTATATCCAAAATATGTTTTTGAATCAGCAATGGATAGATGGTTTTCAAAACATCGAAGAGAATGGCTGTCACCAACTGCTGCAATTTTTCTATTCATTTTCTATTTTCCTGTCAGCTTATGATAAATTCAATAAAAACCAAATCTGCCCGTGGCAGTTTATTTAAAGATGGCAACCAAGTCAATAAAAGTTCTATTTTAATGCTGGTTTAACAAGCATGGAGATGATATGACTATTTCATTGTAAAATTTCTTTAAAAAATAGGGGAAATTTAATATAATAAAATGATTTTTCAAAGAAAAACAGATAACCTGGATCTGCCAATCGTAAAAAAGCCGCTTACAGCCTGGATTTTTGAAGGGAATGTAAAACTTCAGGTTTTGCTTGTGGTAATTATTCTTTTGGCTGTTGCCATAAGAGTTGTTCCCCTTGAAATGCAAAAGCGTATTGTCAATGAAGCCATTAATCTGCGCAAAGTAGATCTTTTAATAATTTACTGCGGCATTTATCTTGGGGCAGTGGTACTCTATTCTCTCTTTAAACTCATTATCAATATTATTCAAACCAAGATAAGTCAAAAAGCCACTGCTGATATGAGAAAGCAGTTATACCATCATATTTTAAATATGCCATTGAGTTTTTTTCGCAATACCCAGCCGGGAACTGTTGTTAATTCTTTAATTAATGAGCTTACTATTCCAGGTAATTTTGTTGGGATGGCAGTTGCAGTACCCCTGACTAATATTGTTACACTCCTGGCTTTTTTTGGATATCTTTTTGTATTAAACCCTGTCCTGGCAGTTATCTCATTTTCACTATATCCTGTTATGCTATACATAATCCCGCTTCTCCAAAAGCGTGTAAACAGAGATAATATAAAAAGGGTAAATACCTCTCGGAAGCTTTCTTCCAAAATTGTTGAATCCATTTCCGGAATTCATGAAGTCCAGGCAAATGGTGCCTTTGAAATTGAAAATAATAAATTTGACAGCATTGTTGAGGATTTAAAAAATATCCGGATCAAATGGGCCATCTATAAATTTGCCATTAAAGTTACCAGCAATTTTTTTGTTAATATGGGACCTTTTTTGATTTTTATTGTTGGTGGATATCTTGCCATTAATGGACAGCTTGGACTGGGTGCTCTGGTTGCTTTTTTATCTGCCCAGGAAAAACTGTATGATCCATGGAAGGAACTCATTGAATTTTATCAGGTCTATCAGGATGGTTCCATAAATTATTATAAAACCATGAACTATTTTGATGTAAAAATTCAGCATGAACTGGCTTCTAAGAACAGGGAAGCATATGAACTTGACGTATCCATTAATGTAGAAAATATGACATTGGAAACAAAGGAGGGAGTCAAGTTACTCAATAATATTAACCTTAAAATTGCTTCGGGCGAACAGATAGCGCTTGTGGGATTTTCAGGAAGTGGGAAAAGCTCTCTTGCCCTGTGTCTGGCACAGCTTTATGATTATACATCGGGTCATGCAAGCATTGGAAATAAGGAAATTGCCAGGCTGACCAAGGCAGACATGACAAAAAATATCGGGCTTGTTTCCCAATCCCCGTTTATATTTGACGGTACCATTAAAGAAAATTTGATGTATTCCTATACAGCACTCCATGGTGAACAGTGTGTGCAAAAGGGAGA
>JAOZRI010000435.1 GCA_029940235.1 Desulfobacula sp.
GTTCTACACAAAGCAGGCACAAGAGAGGTCTCTATAATATGACATACAAAGAAGAGTTTATTGAATTTTTAATAGAGTGCAATGCCCTGAAATTTGGCGAATTTGAATTAAAAAGCGGCAGGATTGCCCCCTATTTTATTAATACAGGCATGTTTGATACAGGCATGAAAATAAAAAAACTCGGATTTTTTTATGCCAAAGCCCTGCAGGAACATTTCGCAGACAATTTTGACGGTATCTATGGTCCTGCCTACAAAGGGATACCTCTGTGTATCTCTACTGCCCAGGCTCTTTGGGATATGGGCAAAGATGCAGGATATGTATTTAACAGGAAAGAAGCGAAAACCTATGCTGATAAAAGCCTTGTGGTTGGCATGCCGTTAACTTCTGAAACCAGGCTGATTCTTGTGGATGATGTTATAACCTCTGGTAAAGCGATCAGAGAATCCCTTGAAATTCTTAAATCATGTGATAATCCGAAAGTCAAAGGCATTATCATCAGTGTAAATCGTGAGGAGAGAGGTAAAACAGATAAAAATGCCTTAAAAGAAGTTGAACAGATCCTTGGCATTCCAATCTTTTCCATTGTAACCATAACAGATATTACAAATTACTTGCATAATAAAATAATAAACAACAAAATTGTTCTTGATGACGACATGCTTGGAAAAATTAATGACTATCTTAAAGAATACGGCGTCGCACTTTGACAAATTTTAAAATATTCTAAAATCAGTATGTTGCATAATTCGCAAGACAAAATTACAAATGATTCATTTGACGCAATGATAAATTCAGGGCATAATTCTAATATGTTAAATTTGTTAAACCTTTAATTTTTATTTTACAGGAGAAAATCATGGGCAAAAATTATTTTAATACCCTCTCTTTGAGAAGACAGTTACTAGAATTATCCCAATGTCGTTTTATGGATTCATCTGAATTTGACGGAGTTGAAGCTTTAAAAGACAAAAAGATTGTTATTGTTGGCTGCGGTGCTCAAGGGCTTCACCAGGGATTGAATTTACGGGACAGTGGACTTGATGTCTCCTATGCCTTAAGAGAATCTGCCATAAAAGAGAAACGCCAATCCTGGAAGAATGCTTCTGACAATGGATTTTATGTATCAGGATATGAGAATCTTGTTCCAAAAGCAGACCTTTTGATAAATCTTACGCCAGACAAGCAGCACACCAATGTTATTGAATCTGTCATGCCTTTAATGAAACAAGATGCATGTCTCTCCTACTCCCATGGATTTAATATTGTGGAAGAGGGTATGCAGATAAGAGAAGATTTAACTGTTATCATGGTGGCGCCCAAATCTCCTGGAACAGAAGTAAGGCAGGAGTATCTGCGTGGATTTGGAGTTCCAACACTTATTGCAGTTCATAAAGAAAATGATCCGAGAAAAGATGGGATGAAAATTGCAAAAGCCTATGCCTGTGGTACAGGTGGCGATAAAGCAGGAGTTCTTCACTCCTCTTTTGTAGCTGAAGTAAAATCAGATCTCATGGGGGAGCAGACCATTTTGTGTGGAATTCTCCAGACAGGGTCTCTGCTGTGCTATGACAAAATGGTTGAGAACAGTATTGACCCTGGATATGCTTCAAAACTTGTTCAATATGGGTGGGAAACAATCACAGAAGCCTTAAAGCATGGCGGTGTCACCAATATGATGAATCGTTTGAGCAATCCTGCAAAGATTCTTGCCCATGAACTCTCTGAAGATCTGAAAACAATTCTTAAACCCATGTTTAACCAGCATATGGATGATATAATGTCAGGCAAATTTTCAAAAACCATGATGGAAGACTGGAAAAATGATGATACAGATCTTCTGAAATGGCGGGAAGAGACCGGCAATACTAATTTTGAAAAATCAACTTCAACAGCTCAGAACATTCTTGAACAGGAATTTTTTGACAAAGGTATTCTCATGGTTGCCTTTGTGAAAGCCGGTGTGGAGCTTGCCTTTGACACTATGGTTGCAACGGGAATAGGTGAAGAGTCAGCATATTATGAATCATTGCATGAACTTCCTCTTATTGCCAATCTTGTTGCGCGTAAAAAACTCTATGAAATGAATGTTGTTATTTCTGATACAGCAGAATATGGCTGCTATCTTTTTAACCACAAAGCTTTACCCCTGTTAAAGGATTTTATGGATAAAATTGATACAGCTCTTATGGGAAAAGGCCTTGACCTTGGCAACAATGGAGTTGATAATGCTCAGCTTATTAAAGTTAATGATGCCATTGCCTGTACAGGTGTTGAAAAAATTGGAAAAAAACTGCGCTCTTACATGGGAGCCATGAAAGCCATTGCCTGATTTTATTTGTAATTCAATTCGAAAATTTCTCCTTGCCAATTGGGAATAGTAATGTATAATATGTAATGTATGTTGCATGTTATATTTTTTAGGAGAATT
>JAOZRI010000436.1 GCA_029940235.1 Desulfobacula sp.
CACAAACAAATCAAGATTTTGATAAAAACTGGGTTATTCTTTTTCTGACCTGGGTTTTGGTTACCGCTTCTACCCTGGGAAGCATTTTTTTTAGCCATATTATGGACTTTGCCCCATGTGTCTTATGCTGGTATCAGAGGATATTTCTTTTTCCACTGGTCATCATATTAGCCACAGCACTTTTCCCTTTTGACAAAAGGGTCATCGTTTATTCATTGCCCCTGGCAATTATAGGTTGGTTCGTTGCTTTCTATCACAACTTGCTTTACTCAGGTATTATTCCGCAGGATCTACAGCCCTGTAGTAAAGGGGTTTCTTGTACAGAAGAATATATCGATTTATTTGGTTTTCTAACTATCCCAATGCTTTCTCTAATTGCATTTTCAATGATTATTTTACTTTTAATATTTTTAAAAAGGAGACTTTCTTAGATGAAGTACAAAATATTTGCAGGAACATGTCTTGTATTGATCGCAATATTTGCAGGCACTGCTTTTTATTATAAATCACAAGAGACTAAACAGCTAAATTTTCTGGCTCAAAAAAACGCATCAACTCTTGTGAGGGAACATTCACAGGTCTATGGCAGTGATGCGGCAAAGGTATTTTTGGTTGAATTCATGGACCCGGCCTGTGAGACTTGCGCTGCTTTTTCTCCCCTTGTCAAACAAATCATGGCTGCCAACCCTGGTAAAATTAAACTTGTTCTCAGATATGCTCCGTTTCATGAAGGTGCTGATTATTTTGTTAAAATTTTAGAGGCCTCAAAGAAACAGGGAAAATATTGGGAAACATTGGACTTAATGTTTCAATCTCAACCAATGTGGACCAGGCATCATAAAGCTTTGCCTGAAAAAATATGGCCGATTCTGGCAAATGCCGGACTTGATACAGAAAGGCTGAAAAAAGATATGAATGATCCCGCCATAGAAAAGATCATTGAGCAGGATCTTGCTGATGCCAATACGCTGAATGTCACTAAAACACCGGGATATTTCGTCAATGGCAGACCCCTTGTGACTTTTGGACGCCAGCAATTGTATGATTTGATTCAGTCAGAAATTAAGGCACAGTATTAGAAGGGATATTAAGAAAATCATATTGATCAGTCACACATTGAGACGTTGAAATTTCAGTTAAAATTTTGAAGAAAATTGTACGATATGAAAAAATTGTTAATATTAATCATTGTATTTTGCCTTTCTATATTCATTTCTTCCTGTAAACAAGAGCCGTCTACTTTGAAAGCAGGTGATGTAGCCCCGGATTTTTCTCTGGTTGACAGACAAGGTAAAACCTGGACTCTTTCTGAACTTCGTGGGCAGGTGGTTTTTATCAATTTCTGGGCAACCTGGTGTCCACCCTGTTTGAAGGAGTTGCCATCAATGCAGAATCTCTACAAAAAGATACCCAAAGATAAATTTAAAATGTTGGCTGTCCTGAACAAGGACAAGCCTGCTTTGGCAGATTTTGTGGCAAACCAAAAAGGGCTCACATTCACTATTCTTGATGATGAGCAAAATGTAGTAGGTGCAAAGTATTTTTTGACTGGTTTACCGGAAACTTTCATTGTTGATAAGCAGGGCATTATTCGGGAAAAGGTCATAGGGGCTGCACAATGGGATTCATCCGGCGCTATGCAAACGATAATGAGTTATATTAGTGAATAGAAAAATGCCTCAAAAAAAATCATCACACCAAAAACCAAGGATTATTCCATTTGTAATTATAATTTTTTTTATAATCCTTGCAATAGTAGGTATCAGTTTAGATGAACCGTCACGTGTCCTGAACCAGGCAACACAAATTTGTTTGTCCTGTATAGGAATAGGGTGACCCATGGATGTCATGCGTAAATGGGTTCAAGTCGTATTCTTTTTTATTACTAACGGCTATTGGAATTTTCCATTTACAAAAGCAATATACAAAGGCCCATTAAAGGTTGTTTGTTCACCTGGCCTTAATTGCTATTCGTGTCCAGCGGCAACTACTTACTGCCCTATAGGGGCCTTGCAGCAGCTTCTGGCCGGAGTACGAATGTCCATTGAAACCGGACATTTTTTTATTGGTTTTTATGTTGTTGGGACCATGGGCGTTATTGGTGGATTTGTGGGTCGAATGGTATGCGGATGGGCTTGTCCATTTGGTCTGTTCCAGGAGCTTCTCCATAAAATTCCTTCTCCAAAATTCAATATCTGGCCGTTTTTACGATATCTAAAATACGGTCTTTTAATTTTTATGGTAATTCTGCTACCACTTTTTGCGATTGATGAATTTGGAACAGGAGAACCCTGGTTCTGTAAATATTTTTGTCCAACCGGTACACTGGAAGCAGGCATACCAATGATACTTTTACAGCCTGCCCTTCGAGGGAATCTGGGATGGATTTTTTCGCTCAAGGTCTTTATCCTTGTCTTCTTC
>JAOZRI010000437.1 GCA_029940235.1 Desulfobacula sp.
TTCATATAATAGGGCTGCCCTAGCATGACAGCCTCTGCTTCAATGCCACCCACACCCCATCCAAGAACTCCAAGGCTATTTATCATGGTGGTGTGAGAATCTGTTCCCACCAGGGTGTCAGGAAAAGCCATAATCCCTTCTGAAGCCTGTTTAGTTGAAACAACCTTTGCAAGGTATTCAAGGTTTACCTGGTGGCAGATTCCTGATTCAGGCGGGACAACCGAGAAATTATCAAAGTTTTTTTGCGCCCATTTTAAAAGCTGGTATCGCTCTTTGTTTCGTTCATACTCTTTTTGAGCATTTAAAAAAGATGAATTTTTTTCTTTAAAATGGTCAACCTGTATGGAGTGATCAACAACTAGGTCAACGGGAACAAGTGGATTTATTGTCTTTGGATCAAGACCTGCTTTGTCAACAGCATCTCTCATGGCTGCAAAGTCAACCACTGCTGGAACTCCTGTAAAATCCTGCATAAGAACCCTTGCAGGATAATATGCAATCAGTTGGGATTTATTGGAACAGGTTGCATAAAAATTTGCTGCATTGACAATATCTGACCACTTAACAATTTTTGAATCCATGTTACGTGCAAGATTTTCTATTAAAACCCTTGCTGTAAAGGGCAGGGTACCAATTTTTCCCAAACCCTTTTTTTCAAGCAGATTAATATTATGAACGATAAAATCTTTATTGCCAATGGTCAGGTTTTGTTTCAAGTCATGGTTGGATGTTAAATTGTCTGGCATTGAACTGCTCCTGTATGTTTAATTTTTGAATATTTTTTAATTTTAAGATATTATTAAACCCAAAATATATCAAGTATAAAGCAATATCATTGGGAGTGGCGGTTATATAAATTCATCAAGTAAAATATGAGCTGAACAAACCCTGATATCATCTTTTGAGACAAGATCAATATTTTTTTCAAGAATTACCTGCACGGCTTTTACATCGGGAAAACGGGTTTTTAAATAATATAGTGGTCTGCTAATTGTCTTATCTCTCTTTTTGCATTCAATAAAATAGACAGGCTTTGAGTCTTCAGTAATAACAAAATCAACCTCTCTTTTATCAATATCCCTAAAATAACGAAGCTCAACTTCCCGACCATGGGTGTCCTGCATAAAAAAGCACCATTTTAAGAGATGACAGGCAATCAGGTTTTCAAAACGGTGACCAGAATTTTTTATAAGAGTCCAGTCAAAATGATAATGCTTTGCCTCTTTTTTTACTGCCCTTATTTTTGGAGCACCAAAAGGGTAGATTCTAAAAATCATATAGAGGTTTTCTAACATGATTATCCATCTTGCAATAGACTGGTGGGCAACCTGTAAATCCTGCCTGAGAGCATTAATAGAAAGAGGGCTCCCGACCAGATCCGGCAGGCGAAATACAAGGTTTTCAATTAAACTCAAGTCTTTGACATTTTCAAGATCTGCAAGATCTTCACGTACAAGTCTCGATCGGTATTCCCGGCTCCATCTTTTTGTCTGCCTCTCGGACTGCATGAAAAAAGGCTCTGGAAAACCACCATATATTAGAAGATTATCAATGTTGTCAGGGTTTTTATCATTAAGTTCAGCAAAAGTCAGCGGCATAAGTCTGTGAAAATGATACCTGCCTTGAAGTGAGTCACCTCCACGACGATAATAATCAAGGCGGGCGCTCCCTGTAACAAGGATTTGCAGTTCATCACCGCGTTTGTCATAAAGTCCTTTTACAATTTGTCTCCATCTGGAAAATTTATGTATTTCATCGAGAATCAGAAAACCAGAACCGGAAGGGAACATTTCTGACATTATTTTTTCTCTGTCAGCCAGTGAATCCCAGTTTATATATCTTTTTTCAATGTCAAAGCCTGCATTTGTGCATAAATACTTGGCAAGAGTGGTTTTCCCGGCTTGTCTAGGGCCACTGATAAAAACCATCTTATGTTTTAGATCATCTAATACTGAATTTTCTATATACCGGTTTGAATATCCTGACATTTTAACCCCTATCTGAATTTACTCGCTATTTTTTTAAGATAGAGTTAAATATACTCGTGTTTTTTTTATACGTCAATTAAAATTCTTATGACCATGATCTTTTACAAGCAAGATTTTGGTCAAAGTTGTTAAACTATTTAATCCGTTGAGCCAAAATCTTCACTGAAAAATAAAAGATCGATAAAATTTACCTTTCCATCCAAATTAAAGTCACACTGGCATGGTAACGTTTGAGAACAGTCTTCACGACCCAATTCTTCCATTAAAGATGTAAGATCATACCCATCAGAATCTTCATCCTCATCAAAGTCAGCAATCATAAATGGTATTGCATTATTATCATTGGGATCAGTACCAGTGAACAATTCTCTTAAATTACAATATCGACATCATAATGATTTATCAATTTGTATTATTTATAGGAGCTAAATT
>JAOZRI010000077.1 GCA_029940235.1 Desulfobacula sp.
GGTATCTTTAAGAAATGAACTTGCATGGTTTGATAAAAGACCTCTGTTTGGAAAACGTATTGTCATAACAAGGGCAAGAGCCCAGGCAAGTAATCTTGTATCAAAGCTATCAAAGCTTGGAGCACACTGCATTGAAATTCCAACCATTAAAATTGCTCCGCCTGAAGATATAAAACCCTTGCAAGAATCCATTAAAAATATCAACAATTATGAATGGCTTGTCTTTACCAGTGTAAATGGTGTTAAATTCTTTTTTGATACACTGTTTGATCTGGGCAAGGATGTAAGAGTTTTAGGACATCTTAAATTTGCCTGTATTGGACCTGTTACTAAAGAGAGACTAAAAGATTATGGTATTATAAGTGATATTCTGCCTGAAACTTATAGAGCTGAAAGTGTAATTGATGCTTTTTCAAAAGTTGACATAAAAAACAAGAAAATATTACTTCCAAGGGCAAAAAAAGCAAGAACCATCCTGCCCGAAGAGTTGACAAAAATGGGGGCAAGTGTTGATGAAGTTATTGCCTATGAAACACTTTTAGATGTTGAAGAGAAAGAAAAATTAATTACTCTTCTGGCAAACAATAAAATTGATGCAATAACCTTTACCAGCTCTTCCACTGTATCAAATTTCATCTCCCTGCTTGATTCAAAGGATAGTGACAAATTATTAAAAGGAGTAGTAACAGCCAGTATCGGGCCCATAACATCTGATACTGCAAAATTCCTTAATATAGAGCCAGATATTGAAGCCATGGAATATACCATTCAAGGCCTTGTGGATTCATTACTGGTTTACTATGAGAGTAAAAACAGATGATTGCCGGTAATAGAACCATAAATTATCTTCGCATTTCCATAACTGACAGGTGTAATTTCAGGTGTAAATATTGCATTCCAGCTTCTCCTTTTTCAGTAATTGAACACAAAAAAATTGCAAGATATGAAGAGATCTTAAAAATCACAAGACTTGCCTGTGAGCTTGGCATTACCAAGGTAAGAATCACAGGAGGAGAGCCCTTTGTCAGAAAGGATATTTTTCCATTTTTAGAACAATTGTGCGCCATTAAATGCCTTAATGATATCTCTATTACAACCAATGGAGCATTATTAACCCGGAAAAAAATTGAAAAATTAATCTCACTTGGAATTAAACGGCTTAATTTCAGCCTTGACACTTTAAAGCCTGAAAAATTTTTTCAAATTACAGGAAGAGACAGGTTTCAAGAAGTGTGGGAAAGCATTTTAGCCTCCCATGAACTTGGAATATCACCTGTAAAAATAAATGCTGTTGTTTTACAGGGATTCAATGATGATGAAATTGACAACCTTGCTGCCTTGACAATTAAATATCCGTTTCACATCAGGTTTATTGAATATATGCCCATGGGCGATTCTGCCATTGAAAAACAGCAGCAAATGCTAACAAAAGATATACAGAATAAAATTGAATCCAGATTTGGAAAGCTTATTCCCGTTAAAAAGTCACTTAATGACGGCCCGGCAAAAAAATTCCAGATTCCAGGCGCCAAAGGAATTATAGGTTTTATCACACCCATAAGCTCCCATTTCTGCAGCGATTGCAACAGACTCAGGCTTACATCAAGGGGAACACTTCGGCCCTGCCTTTTAAACAACTATGAAAGAGATATATTAAATCCTCTTCGCAATGGTGCATCTGATGATCAATTAAAACAGATTATCCTCTCTGCACTTACAAAAAAACCATCTTTTCATAATTTAAATGATCACACTGCCTCTTCCATACCCATCAGCCATATGACCTCCATAGGTGGATAATTTTTTTGCATAATAATATTTTTTTTGAACATTTTTATTTTCCTGGTGTCAATAGTTAATAGAACAGCATTTATCTTGCAAATGCTTTTGTATTAATTAATATTAAGATGGAGGATAAAACAATGCAGAAAACAGTCTCAATTATAACAGCCGTTCTCATATTGATTGTTGTTTCAACAACATCTGCCCACGCAGATAGAAAAACCATGGAAAGAATCATGTTCGGCACTGGAGCCGCCATTCTTGGAGCTGCCATTATTCATGGAATACATAATAATTCAGGGCCACGATATATATCAAATACCCCATGGCATGATAACCAGCATTATGATAGATATAGACATGGAGACAGGAAAAAGCATCACAAAAAATACAAACATAGAGATAGGAAAAGGCATCACAAAAGATACAGTCATAACAGACATAGAGGCCATTGGGAAACTCAAAAAATCTGGGTAGAACCTGTTTATGAAACAAAATGGAATCCGGGTCATTATAACCGCAGGGGGAGATGGGTTAATGGCAGATATACAAAATATGTTGTAATCGAGGGATGTTGGCAAAAAGACAGGAGATGGATCAGGCATTAAGTGAGGTATGAGGCATGGGGTGTGAGTTATGAGATGTGAGATAATCTCACTGCTCACACCTTTTATGAATTTATTGTGGATAAAACTCGAACAGCTGAAAATAATATTAATGAACAAGACCTTGTGGAAAGACTGCAAAAAGGACAGCAGTGGGCTTTCAATATCCTTGTGAGCAGGTACCAGGACAGACTATTGAGAATTGCCTATGGAATTACTCTTGACCAGGAGGACAGCATAGAGGTTGTACAGGATGTCTTTGTTATTGTATTTAAAAAAATTCATACTTTCAGGCAGGATGCAAGCCTTGCCACCTGGCTTAGAAAAATCACTGTTAATCAATGCCTGAACTGGAAAAGAAAATGGAAACGAAGGTTTAAATGGAGTCATGACTCCTTAGAATCAAACAGTGGTAAAAACCTGCTTAATGATAAAAATCTGTATGGGGCAAACATGAAAAACCATGATCCTGAAATTCTTTACCAGGAAAAACAGCTTGAAAATAACCTTAAAAAAGCTGTAAAAAAACTCCCGGAAAAATTAAGAGTGGTGTTTGTTTTAAACAGCTTTGAAGGACTTTCCTATGAACAGATTGCCGCAACTCTTGATATTAAAAAAGGTACTGTGAGTTCAAGGCTGTACTGGGCAAGAAAAAACCTTATGGAGTCTCTTGGGATATAAAAAGATAAATGCTTAAAAGGTTTAAAATATAATGAAAACGAAATGCAGCAAATACACATCTGAAGAGATCAGCAGATTTGTTGACAATGAGCTTTTTGAGGATCAATACAAAACTCTGGCACAGCATATTGAGCAATGCCCTCACTGCAGTGAACTTTCAAATCAGTACAAGACACTCTCCACTGTATTTAATAATCATGTCCATGAAAAAGAAAATTTAAAAATTGATAAAGCTTTATTGGAACAAAAATTTGACAGGGTTATGCAAAATCATGAAAAAATACCATGGGGGAATATTTTTGGGTTCTCAAAAAAATATATTCTTGTAAAACTTACCAGCATTGCAATGATATCATTGATAAGCCTGTTTATATTGCAAAAAGCTTTATTTACACCAACAGGACCCAGTGCAATTGTAAAATATGTTGACACAGATTATTCTTCAGTTATGATTATTGAAACCCAGAAAGAGCAGCATACCATAATCTGGTTTAATGAGACATGATGTAAAAAAGAGGAAAGTCATGGGAAAATTTATAAAAATATGTCTATCGGGTTGTTTAATCTTTGCTTTGTGCTTTGTTAGTGTACCTGCCTTTGGAAAAGGTCAGGTGATGACAAGGGTAAAGGTAATCCATGCCTCAACAGGACAAAACTATCTTGATCCAGGCCTGCGGGATATCATTTCAGAACTTGAAACTGTATTTAAATATACTTCCTACAAACTTTTAAAAGAAAAAAACTTAAACCAGAGTTTTAACCGGCAAAGCCGTGTCAATCTGCCAGGAAAAAGAACCCTTGTGATCATGCCGCTGGATACAAATGATAATAGAATAAGATATCAGATAAATATTTTAAAAAATAAAAACAGTGTTTTTCAAACCAGAATCCTGTTGAGAAACAACAGCAGCATCACCATTGGCGGTCCAAAATTTAATAATGGATATCTTTTATTTAATATTGCAGGAGCTGTACAATAAGTTAGAGCCTTACCTCCATTGGAAAAAATACAATTAATAAAAATAAGGGTTGGACAATGAAATATATAGGAGCACATGTAAGTGCAAAAGGAGGTGTGGAAAATACTCCTGTGAATGCACATAATATTGGTGCAACTGCCTTTGCTTTGTTTACAAAAAATCAGCGGCAGTGGAAGGCAAAGCCGTTGACTGATGTGAATATCAGTGCATTTAAAACAAATTGTAAAAAATATGGCTATGGGCCTTCCCAGATACTTGCCCATGACAGCTACCTGATTAACCTTGGACATCCGGAGAATGACGGCCTTGAAAAATCAAGAACTGCTTTTATAGACGAGCTGGAACGGTGTGGACAGCTTGGGATTAAACTGCTTAATTTTCATCCTGGCAGTTTTCTAAAAAAAATATCAGAAGAGAAATGCATAAAAACCATTGCAGAATCAATTAATATAGCCCTTGATAAGACAAAAAATGTTATTGCAGTTATTGAGAATACTGCTGGCCAGGGTACAAACTTAGGATTTTCCTTTGAACAGATAGCAGACATCATTAAAAATATTGAAAATAAAACAAGGGTTGGTGTCTGTATTGATACCTGCCATGCTTTTTCCGCAGGATATGATTTAAAAAGCAGACAGGGGTTTAAACAGACCTGGCTTGAGTTTGATGAAATAATTGGTTTTAAATTTCTTAGGGGGATGCACCTGAATGATTCTAAAAAAGCTTTTGCTTCCAGGGTGGACAGGCATGAAAGCATAGGCAAAGGAAGCTTGGGACTTGATGTTTTCAGATGGATCATGAAAGATCCGCGCTTTGATAATATTCCGCTTATTCTTGAAACTCCGGCAAGCGATATCTGGATAGAGGAGATCTTGCTTTTAAAAGAGCTTCAATAATTAATTTTGTGCATCAAGCAGTCTGGCTGCTTCTTTATTGGAACCCAATAAAATAGAGAGCCATTTTGTGGATTCATTTTCCTGCAAAGCGATTTTAACGGCCATGGTTAAAGGAACTGAAAGCAGCATGCCAATGGGTCCAAGTACCCATCCCCAGAAGGCAAGGGATAGAAATACCACCAGAACAGAAAGCCCGATCCCCTGCCCCATTACTTTTGGTTCAATGACACTTCCCACCAATATATTAACCAATAAAAAACCAAGTGCGGCAATTCCTGCTGGCAATGGTCCCAATTGGATTAAAGCAAGAAGAACTGCTGGAACAGCAGCAATGATAGAACCAATATTGGGAATATAATTAAATAAAAATGCAAAAACTCCCCACATGACAGGAAAATCCACGCCCTGAACAGTAAGCCAGATATAAATAATTACTCCTGTGGCAAGGCTGGTAAAGGTCTTTATGCCAAGATACCTGTTGACACCCTGGGTAATCTCAGCATATTTTCCAAGATCACTCTCTTTATCATTAAAAATTGCACGTAATTTATTTGGAAACCCTGCAGCTTCTAAAAGAATAAAAATAAAGGTTAAAAAAACAAAAAAGGTATTGGTGAGCATCCCGCCCACTCCATTTAAAGTATTGGCAACAAGCTTAAGGATATGGCTTGGATTAAATATCTGAGCAATTTTATCAACTTCCAGCACAATTCCAAATTTTGATAAAACTTCTAGACTTTCAATGGTAACAACTTTTAACCGCTCCTGATAAAAGGGAATATTTTGTGAAAAATCAGCTATGGATGAGGATACAAGGGTTACCAAAAGTATCTGTATACACACCACACCAAGCATAAGAATAAATATGGCAATAATACTTGGGATACCTTTTTTCTGCATCCAAAACAGAGGTGGAGCACATATAATAGCTAAAAATGCTGCCAATAAAAAAGGAACAACTATTACTACAGAAGCTTTCATCCCTGCAACAATAATAATAAATGCTGCAAACTGGAGCAGGGGAGTATTTTGATTGTGTATTACTTTCATTGGAATACCTTTTTTAATCTTTGAAATTTACTATTTTTATGCAAACTGGATATTAAAGTCAAGGAGAGGTTCCTGTCGACAATTTTCCCTCTATTTTAAGTCCGGTAAAAGAGTATTGCCGCATCACTTCATAACCAAGAATGGCCACGGTATTGCCCAGATTTAAGGATCTGGTCTGGGCAGAGATCGGTACTCTTACACTTAACTCCCGGTTTGCCAGCAGCATCTCTTCTGGCAGACCCACTGACTCTTTGCCAAAAATCAGATAAACTTCAGGTTCATAAGCAAACCTATCGCATCTATTGCTGCCTTTTCTTGAAATATACACTTTCTGCCCACTGGGGTTTTTTTTAAAAAAATCTGCATAATTTTTATAATATTTTACATTAAGCTCTTTCCAGTAATCAAGCCCGGCACGCTTTAAATATTTATCCTCTACGGAAAATCCAAGGGGCTCAATCAAATGCAGATCTGCACCCATGGCATTACATGTCCTGCCAATATTTCCAGTATTTTGAGGTATCTCCGGCTCTAATAATACAATATTCAACTTAACCATTGTTACAAACCTCTCTCCAGCCAAATTTAATCAGGGTCAATCTAATACCATTTATATATTGACTTTATTTTCAATGCAAATTAAATACAGACATGGGAAAATTAGACACAGATACTTGCACATATAAAAAAATAATATATATACAAATTGCGTTATGATGACAATCCCAAAATCACTTTTAGATAGAATGAAGCACAATGAAATTGTTGCCAGAAAATTTCATGAAATTGAAATCAGTATCTTAACGATTTTAAATTTCCAAGATTTTATTGAAAAACTGCTGTTTGAAATCAGTTCAAAATTTTCAGTCTCATATACCTGGATTTCCATTATTGAAGAGAGCAGTATTTCACAATATTTTCATAATATCCAGGACTCTGAGCTTTTAAGTTCATCAACAGCGTTTTTATCAAAAAATGAATTTAAAGAGATAACCAGAAATCGGCTCAAACCTTTGCTGTCCAATGACAAACTCAATGGATTAAGTGCATTAATACCAAAGGCAGCCAAATATGATATAGGTTCCATTGCCATTGCACCGATTACAATGGACGGCCAGATAGTGGGCAGTTTTAACCAGGCTGATCAGGATACCCACAGATTTGAACCCGGGATTGATACCTCCCTGTTGGAACAATTGGCACTGAAAGTATCTTTGTGCCTTTCCAATGTAACAGCCCATGAAAAATTAAAATTTCTTGCATTCCACGATCCATTAACAAATCTTTTAAATCGTGGTGTCATGGAGAGAGTTCTTGAAAGAGAGTTTCAAAGATCCAAACGATATCATATTGACCTTACCATTCTGTTTTTTGACCTTGATGATTTTAAATCCATTAATGATACCCATGGTCATGATAAGGGTGATCTTGCCCTGTGCCATGTTGCAAATTGTCTCGAGAACCTGAAACGTGATTCTGATATTGTGGCAAGATTTGCAGGGGATGAATTTGTAGCTATTTTGCCATCTACAAATAAAAGCCAGGCAAAAATATATGTTGACAGAGTCAAGAAAAAACTTGCCAGTGAACCTATATCTTCTGAAGATACAAATTTTTATGTAAAACTGAGTTATGGCCTTGCTTCTGTATTTGAAAAGGGCATGGAAACTTCAGCAATACTTTTAAAGGCGGCAGATAAAAGGCTGTACCAGGCAAAACAAAACAAAAAATAAACACAAAGGCCCTGGTAAATTTTATTACCAGGGCCTTTAATAGTTGTATATAAAAATAGGTGGTCTAATCAAATATCAATTCAATCAATGCCATGGGGGCAACATCACCTTTTCTTGGGCCAAGCTTGATGATTCTTGTATAACCACCCTGCCTTGAGTTAAACTTTTCAGCAACTTCATTAAACAGCGTATGAACAACATCTTTTTCCCGAATCACAGCAAGTGCCTGACGTCTGGCATGCAAATCACCCCTTTTAGCAAGGGTTACCATCTTATCTGCAATTTTTCTCAAGCCTTTTGCTTTTGCTTCGGTTGTTCTGATTTTATCATGTTTAAACAGGGAAGTTACCATGTTCCGAAACATAGCCTTTCTGTGACTGGATGTCCTGTTTAATTTTAATACTGATTTTCTATGTTTCATGGTTTTTTATTCTCCTTCCTCACTGATCTCTTCTTCTGGAGGGTCAATACCGTCAAGATCCATACCAAGTGAGAGTTCCATGGTTGCAAGCACTTCCTTTATTTCATTCAATGATTTTCTACCGAAATTTTTAGTTTTAAGCATTTCAGTATCTGTTTTTTGAACCAATTGATAAATACTGGTTATTTCAGCATTTTTCAAACAATTTGAACTTCTTACAGACAATTCAAGCTCATCAACAGATCTATAAATATTTTCATTAAAGCCACCATCTGAATTTTCTGAATTTTCATCGGCATAATCTGGTTCCATATCTTCATCAAAATTGATGAATGGACTCATCTGCTCTTTTAAAATTTTTGCAGCATAGGCAACAGAATCATCCGGAGTTACTGAACCATCTGTCCAGACTTCAAGCGTAAGTTTATCATAGTCTGTTTTATGCCCAATCCTTGATGTTCCCACAACATACTTTACTTTTTTGATTGGGGAGAACACACTGTCAACAGGAATGGTTCCAATGGAAGCATCTTCATCCTTATTCGCTGCAGCAAGGGCATAACCTTTTCCAGTTTTGACAACCATTGTTATACTTAATTTGCCTTTTTTGGAAACAGTAGCAATGGGTTGTTCAGGATTCAGTACTTCAACCCTGCCGTCAGGGCTTATAATATCAGCACCAGTGGCTTCACATTCACCCTTGACATTTAAAGTTAACACCTTGTCTTCTATGTCATCAACCTTAAGTTTCAACTCTTTTAAATTTAAAATAATCTCGGAAATATCCTGTCGGACATCAGAGATTACACTATACTCATGAAGAGCATCTTCAAATTTAGCAGAAACAATTGCTGCGCCATATATGGAGGACAAAATAATTCGGCGCAAAGAGTTTCCAATAGTAATACCAAAGCCCCTTTCAAGGGGTTCACAAACAAATTTACCATATGTTG
>JAOZRI010000438.1 GCA_029940235.1 Desulfobacula sp.
TGATATCTTGTTTCCACCCTTTTTTATCAAAATCCATTGCAAGGAATTCACAGGTCTCATCAATTTGCATGGGATAAATTCCAATCACATTTTGCCCGCGCAGATGGCTTTCTATAACTTCATCATCTAAAGGAGAATATGCTTTTTTATTGCACTTAAAACATTTGACAGCAGGCTTTCTGCAGATTCCATTTACCCATTCATTAAGGCAGACAGGGCTGTATCCGGTTTTTTTGAGTTTACTCTCCCATTTTTTAGCATAGACATCATTCCGTCCCTTGAACAGGGACATAAAAAAAGCAATTTTTTCTTTATTGGATGATGAATTGTTAATGGATTTGGTGTTAGAATTGATTTTAGCAGATTCTGGGTCTAACATGGCTTTGCCTGGTTGGCCAAACAATGATTCCTGTGGTGGATAAGTATCAGAACAGAGTGCAGAATCAGGTTTATCTTTTTCTAAATTGCGTATTTGGTTTTTGAGTTTCCTGTTCTCTTTAATTAAAATATCATATTTAATTTTCAACTCATTGTAATTTAACTTGTTCATTTGAATTCTTTCTTTATTTTTTAATCACAAATCTAACATTTCAGTACAAATCTGGCAAATACCTATTTGACATGAAGTACCTGCTTGACTGTAAAAATAAAATCAGATACCTTTTTAATATGCTAAAAATGCAACATATAAAATCAATTAAAACAGGTCACCGCCAGTTGACATTTGGCTTTGATGATAGTTTGCAGGAAGGGAAATTTGTACTTTCTTGTGTCAAAGAGCAGATTGAAAATTGTGGTCACACTGTTTTAGATGAAGTTGTCACACATATTAAACTCAAACATGGCATTGATGAAATATCCATAATTCAAAATATTTTCTGGTCTGCCCGGGAATTAAAAATACACTTAAGGGCTGATAGTAAAAATATTACACCCGCCACAGCAAAAAGGATCCTGTTAAATTTTCCTGATAAAAAGATAAAAATTATTGCAAATAAATCTGTACCAGATTTAATATTTCAGGAGATGGTATGTTTTTATAATAAATTATTCAGTCCAAACAAGTCAGTTGAATTTGATAGTCAATATGAGCTTTCCCGTTCACTTCTCAAAATTTTAGGAAAATGGGAAAGTGAGATTGGTTCGCATCATGCTCTTTCCAAAAAAAAATTTTACCCTGGTGATAGGACAATTGACAAGTGTTTGATGATTCTATCGCAAATTCTTGACAGGCAGGATTCATATTCTCTTATCTTTGCATGTTATGAAAATCAGGACAAAATTATGGCAATGGCAGAAGATGCCAAGATTCTTTTAAAGTTCTATTCAAATCATGCCAGGTTCTGGGAGCTTTTGATCAAATCAATTGCAAAATTCAATATTAATTTGAGGGAAATAAAGCAGAATCCTCAAATTTTTTCTTCTTTTAACACTCTTACCCGGATTATTGCTTTACCTGAACCCTATAATAAAATCACAAAGGCAAAAAAAAAGTTAAAAACTGTTCAAGAATATAATAATTTTATTGAGCAGGAAAAGCTTTTAGAGCATCAAAGAAAAACAATTTTTGAACTGGATTTAATGATTGAAAAATTAAATACTCTTTTTAAAAAAAATAATACAGATCCTGATTTTCGTAACACTCATCTGTATGCATTGAGGACAGCAAAAATAAAGCTTAAAAATGCCAGGAGCATTCAAAAAGTAGAACCTATATTTGCTAATGTAAAAGATCTGTATGATGATATCGTTGATGAACTTGTTCCATGAAAAACTCAAGTTTATAGAACAAAAAAAATCCAAACATAATTGATCTCATGATTTACCTGAAATCTGGGCAGAAGAGTTAAACTTTACAAGTTTTTTCCAAGCAATAGCACCATTTTTATCACAGAATTCTTTACCAAATTCTAATGTGAATTTATTTATCATCTGGGAATAGGAACGAAAAAACTCATCATTTTTCTCTTTTGCTTTGTATCCCAACGGTTCAATAATTTTGATGTACAAATCAATATTGCCTGATATAAATTCCCAAAAACTTTGCCCGCAATACTTAAAATAATTGCCTTTATCTGGATTATTATCTCTACCATAACAACAGCCATTTACACTAAGGATATTTACTTGAGAATTACTTGTTCTTAAAGTTTTTTGAGCTGTTTTGAAATCAGCAATCATTTTAGCAATTTGACTGCTATTTCCCCAATTGGGACCTGATTTAATATTAACAATATATCTCGTTCCTCTCTTATCAAATTCTAAATCAACCCCTTTTATTCCTGATTTCCAACCACCATAAACTTTTTTATTGATAAATATTGCCAATCCTTCTAACCAATCTCCAAAAAAAGTTTCTTCATTGGAAGAAATATGGGCATCAATAAAACCTCTTACTATTTCTTCGGCAG
>JAOZRI010000439.1 GCA_029940235.1 Desulfobacula sp.
ACCATGGAACACATCTATGGCATGAAAATGGTTTCAGGAGGAGCTTTGATGCTTAAAGCAAGCTGGATAGGCGGCGGTGTCCAGGCAGCACAGGAATATGGAAAAAATATTGTTTCCATGATTTGAAAAATAGTGGAATTTTAAAAAAAGGAGAGTTAACATGGCTGAATTATTAGGAATTTATAAATGTGGTCAATGCGGCAATATTGCCCAGGTGCTTCACAACGAACAACCACCTGTAATGTGCTGTGGAAAACCAATGGATCGTCTTGTTGAGAACACAGTGGATGCAGCAGTGGAAAAACACATACCTGTTATTGAAAAAACAGAAGGCGGATATCTTGTAAAAGTGGGCAGTGTTGCCCACCCCATGGGTAATGATCACTGGATTGAGTGGATCGAGCTTGCTTCCAACGATGATACTTTTGTACAAAGAAAGCTGCTTACACCCAGTGATAAACCTGAATTTGAATTTAAAACCGATGCTGACAAGGTGGTTGCAAGGGCTTATTGCAATCTCCATGGCCTTTGGAGGTCATAAAATTATTTGACCATGTGGAATCACCCCGGCTCCATCGGGGCGATTCCATAATGGATTGGTCCCAAAAAGCATGGAGTTATAATGTTTTCTCAATGGCCTGGAACTTTTTCATGAATTTACGATCAATGTAATCTTTAATCATAAAAGCAATTTTTCCACCAAATACTAATTGTTTTTTCTTGAATACTCCAAGACCACCGCCCACATTAAAAATCAAAAGGTATTCAGGCCCGGGGTCAAAGATTTCAAGTTTCCTGCCTTCAAGACTTGCCATTAAATTATGCAATAGAACAGGGTTTTCCCGGACTGCATACACCCCCACTTTATCAAGGGGTTGATCCTTAAAATAGATACAATCCCCACCGCCGAATATATTCTGATATTTTACAGACTGTAGATGCTTATTTACCAGCAGTCCTTTGTCCGGTCCCACGGGCAGGCCTGATTTTTCGAAAATGGTAGAAGGCTTTACGCCCAGAGCCATGAAAATAAAATCCGTGGGAAAGGATTTTCCTGATTCAAGGAGGATCTCATCTGTTTTAATCTGTTTTACATAGCCTGTTTCAAGAATTTTAATTCCACGTTTTTTAAGGGAGGAAATAACTTTTGACCTGACATTTTCAGGAAACCTGGCCATCATTTTTTTGCCGGCAAAGATGTAAATATCAGGCATAAATGCATTGATTTTTTTTGCAAGCTGCCACACATTACCAGCCACTTCTGCAGATGAAGGCCCTCCACCTACAATAGTGACAACTATTTTTTTTTTGGCAAATAAAACCTTTAACTTATCTGCAGCCTCCATTAGTTTTTCAATGGGTTTTACCGAATAGATATTGTTACAGCCTTCTGGTGCTGCATGCATGGGAACATAAGAGCCTGCATTAAAGGAGAGCACATCATAGGAAAATGTCTGCCCGCCCTGTGTGTAAACCCTGTTTTTTTCAGGATCAATCTTGACAACTTTATCCTTTACAAAGATACCACCCTGTTTTTCTACCACATCTTTTGTTGCAAAACGAATATCATCGGGAGTGTATGTCCCTCCCAGCATTCCCGGACCCATGCCTGAATAGTAATGAAAAAAAGAGGGGCCTATCACTGTTACCTTAAATCCCTTTTTAACAAACCTGTCTATATTTTCCATGGTCATCATATGGGCATGACCGCCACCCACAAGCATAAGATGTTTTTCCATTGTATCCTCTTTTTTTATGTTTAACCTTTAGCTTAGATTAGACCTATGGGTTTAAAGAGTGTCCAAAAGTTTGCCAAGACTTGCAAGATGCGCTTTCTCTTCACTGGCAATTTTATTGACTATATCCCTTGATTGTTTATTTGTAATAGTTAAAGACAGCCTTCCATAAAGGTCAAGGGCCTGTGCTTCTATTGACATGGCAAGTGAAATAACCTCGATTTCTGAATCCAGATCAGACCCGAAAAGTTCAAGGTATTCTTTTGTGCTAAGACCACCCTCCAATGCCTTTGTCTCAACCATTTCTTCAAACTCATCCTTACTGACATCATCTGTGTTGGCATCGTTATAGGCAATATAAATAGACATCTGATGCTTTACTTCAATCTCAGACAGCCTGGCAAAAAGTTCTTTTACCTTTGGCTTTTTTGCCTGCTTTTCCATATCAATATAGAAATCACGCAATCCTTGTTCTAATGAGTATGCAATTTTTAACACCTCAAGGGGGTCTTCTTTCCCTGTGAAAAGATCCAGGCCAAGGTCCTGGGGACCTATGGCAATTTCAGCCTGCCAGGCTTTAATCCCACCCGAGACATTAAAAACCTTTTGAAACCCTTTTCCTGAAAGCATTTGGGCAGCAACACGGCTGCGCCCTCCAACAGCTCAATA
>JAOZRI010000002.1 GCA_029940235.1 Desulfobacula sp.
TCAGAGGAACAAATATGAAATTGATAATCTGGGTGACCAGTTGAAGTTTTAAATCTTTACCCTTAAATATGGTTTTAACATTCAAAGTTACCATCATGGGATAAACCATGACAAAAGTTACAGGAATAATAAATTGTTTTAAGGGACCTGCATTAAACAGATATCCAAAAATCAATCCAAAGAACATGGAAATAGGGATTGCATATACAAGATTTTTTTGAATTTTTGATAATAATTTGATCATTATTTAACTCCTTTAGAATTTTAAATTATTTTTTTGAATACGTCGGGAAATAAGTTTTCATCAGTATGGGGCAGGAACTGAGCTCTTGTGAACTCATCCATAAATGCATTATTGCTTGAAAAATCAATATAGGTCATGGCGTTTGAAATAGATATTGTCTGCTGGCGATAGGTATTGGATAAAAGTGCCATATATGCTCCTGCAATGGAAGAATTTCCCAGATATTGAAATTTATCCCTGTCAATATCTGGAAGTAGTCCTATGGTTATTGCTTTTTCAATATCAAGAAATTGTCCGAATCCGCCAGTTATAATCATTTTATCGATGGAAGAAAAATCCATTCCAACCTGTTCGACAAGAATGCTGAACCCTGCATATACAGCAGCTTTGCTTAAAACCAGGCTTTTTATATCTGAATGGGTGAAAATAATATCCTCATCTGAGTCAATATTTTTTGCATATTCAATTATAAAAGCAGGTTCATCATTGAATATGGTAAGCCTTGGATGATCAGTTTCAATTCTAAATTTACCATCTTGTCCAATTACTTTTTTTAAAAGCATTTCAGAGAGTAAATCTATCATTCCTGATCCGCAGATACCCCTTGGCTTTGAATTACCGATTACTTGACAATCAGGTTCAAAGGTCTCAGGATTAAGGCTGATTTTTTCAATTGCACCATCTTCAGCCCTCATACCCCATCTGATTCCACCGCCTTCAAAGGCAGGACCTGCAGAACAGGCAGCCGTCATTAGAAATTCATCATTACCAAGAACAATCTCACCATTTGTACCAATATCAATAAAAAGAGTAATCTCTTCAAAAAGGTGAAACCCGGTATATAAAATACCTGAAACAATATCTCCGCCAACATAGCTTGCAGGGCCCGGCATAATAAAAACTCCAGCATAGTAAGCCGCTTTTAACCCGATTTCTCCCGCCTTGATCATGGGAAATTCAGACACAGTAGGGATATATGGTTCTCTTCTGATATAATTGGCTTTTATCCCCAATAGCAGGTGAATCATGGTGGTATTACCGGAAACAACAATATTTTCAATCTGTTTATGGTTAAAATTTATGGAAGCAAGCGCCCTTTTTGTAAGGTTATTAATAGTGGAAATAGCCATTTTCTTTAATTTTTTTACACCATCTTTTTCAGAAGATACAATGCGGTTTATAACATCATCCCCGCATGCGGCTTGACTGTTATGACCTGATGCAGCACTTAAAATCTTGCCGCTATCCATATCAACAACATAGACAACAATGGAAGTGGTACCAAGGTCAACAGCAAGGCCAAGTGATTCTTTGGTATTATTCAAGGGGCTTACAGCAACTATTTCCGAAGAACATTTTTTCCATAAAATTGATACCGCCACCTTAAAGTTTTCACCCCTGACAGCTTCAGTTAACTGGCGCATAACCCTGATATTTGTACTCATTTTTGAGATGTCATAACCCTGTTTTTTAAGTGCACGTTTTAATCTGTCAAGATCGCTTACAGTGTCATCTAAAGTAGGCAGGTCAAGCTGTAATTTAACTTTTTCCACAATTGGTTCAATCTTTTTCACAAGGCCTGAAAGTTTTTTTGTGGCAGCCTCACCCATGCCGGCAGCTTTTAATTTTTTTTCAATGGTCTCTTCTGGGATTTTTACAACAATATCTTCATTGATGGTTGCCTGACAGGCAAGAACATACCCTTTTTCTTTCTCTTTTGTGCTTAGAAGCGAAGTCTTCAGAGTTTTAACAGCTCCTGATTCTATGATAAGCCTGCATTTTCCGCATGAACCCTTACCATTACATGATGCATTAATATAAAGATCTGCTTTCTGGGCAGCATCCAATAAATTTGTACCAGAAACTATAGAAATCTTTTTATCTTCGGGTTTAAATACAACAGTGCATTTTTCGTCTGATTCTCTATTTTGTTCTGGCAGATTGTCAGAGCGTTCAAACCCTTTTTTTGATATAAAATGAATTGGGCATGATGACCTGAATTTGCAATAGATATCTGGGTCATGACACTCTAAACAGTCATCACAAAGATAATAATTGTGTTTCATACATATATAGCTTGTCTCTCGATCAGGATGATTGACACACTTACCCATTTTTTATAATCTCCTTTTTGAATTTTTTTCTAATTTAAGCTAGTAATGCTTAAGCAGGTTTATAAAGCTTGATCAAGACTTTTTGCTATGCTGCTTTCAGTCTGAAGACCGACAAACCTTTTAATCTCTTTGCCGTCCTTGAATATAATTAATGTGGGAATACTTTGAACCATGTGTTTGGTCGCAAGGTCCCTGTTCTCATCAATATTAATTTCAATGATTGAGGCGCGGTCTTCATAGGAAGTAATAATATTTTTTATAATTGGTTCCTGGGCTTTACAGGGAGCACACCATTGAGCACTGAATTCAAGGAGAGTGACACCATTTATAATTTTTTCATCAAAACGATTTTTCTCCATTGTATAATCCTCCATAAAGATTTTATAAACTATATATTAAAACCATATATTATTTCAAAAATCATGCCGTTATTTTTGAGTTTAGTAAATAAAGTGTAAACTATTGAAAAAATTAATAATATTATTTAAATATCCATATTAACTTTTGGAAACTATAAATGCTTTTTAATTAAAGTAACGTTACTCCGATGTAAATAAAAACTGCTTTAATCAACAAATCAGATTGGATAGACAAATTTATTTTGACAATTTTAAGTTTGTATTTACTATAGAGTTTAAGACAAAAATTAAATATGGTATAAAATTTAGCATTAAAGAAAAAATGTATTCCAAAATGTATACCATATTTTTTTGAGACTAACATTAATGTTGAATAGTGAGGTAGGTATGAAAGAGATGGTCTATGTCCTTATTTTCCTTGGAATATATATCCTTTTACAAGTGTACATTCTCCCTAAAATGGGAATATCCACCTGAATGAAAGATGCCTGTCAGGTGACAGACAATAAAACAATTCAAAAAGAAGTTCCTAAAGAAAAGTAATTGCTTTTATAAATTTATTTTATTATTGTAACGGTAACGTTACTTTAACTAACCTTTAATAATGACAGTCATGGTTAAAAATAATTTATTCCCAAAAAGGGGCAGAAATGGAAACCCATCAATTATGGAATGCTAATTTTTTAAATCAAATTTTTGATACCATGGCAGAAGGCCTTTTTACCCTTGATGATCTGGGTACAATTACCTCCTGGAATAAATCCATGGAAAAACTTACTGGATATTCAGCAATAGAAGCTGTGGGTAATACCTGTTCTCTTCTTGAGTGCAGCCGCTGCTTTGGTAAAAAATGTCCTGCAAATGTAAAAAAATGTGGTGTTATTAAACATGGTAAAACCGAGGCAAAAGAGTGTACTCTCAGACATAAAGATGGATATGAAATTGCAGTAATAAAAAATGCCAGGCTTGCACATAATGACAGAGGTCAGATACTTGGAATTGTTGAAACCGTTACTGATCTGACTGAATTAAAAAAAATTAAACAAGTTGCAGAAGATGCCCGAGAAAAACTTGAAAAATCATACAGGCTTGGAAATATAATAGGCAAAAGTATGGTTATGCAGAATGTGTTTGAAGCCATACGAGCTGCTTCAAACAGCAGGGCAACGATCCTTATCCAGGGAGAAAGCGGTACAGGCAAAGAGCTGGTTGCCGGAGCCATACACTATCATGGTAACAATAGCTCCACTCCTTTTGTTATTGTCAACTGTTCTGCTCTTTCTGAATCTTTGCTTGAAAGTGAACTTTTTGGTCATGTTAAAGGTGCATTCACAGGCGCACACAAAGATCGCAAAGGAAGATTTGAAGAAGCTGACGGCGGTACAATTTTTCTTGATGAAATTGGAGAATTAACTCCATATATCCAGATTAAACTGCTTCGCGTTCTCCAGGAGAGAGAAATTGAAAGGGTAGGGGATTCAAAAAAAAGAAAAATTGACATAAGAATTATAACTGCAACCCATGCAGATCTTTATGAACTAACTCAACAGGGAAAATTTCGAGAAGATCTTTTTTATAGATTAAAAGTATTTCCCATTAATATTCCTCCATTAAGAGAGCGTAAAGAAGATATACCAATTCTTGTCAGTCATTTTATTAAAAAAGGGAATAAAAGGGAAGATAAATCCATAAAAGGCTTAGATAATACTGGCATGGCACAATTGATGAAACATCAGTGGCCTGGAAATATACGAGAGCTGGAAAATGCCATTGAGCATGCCTTTGTTATATGTAATGCACATCGTATTCAGCTTAATGACCTGCCAGTTGAAATTACCCAGGGCAGTAACCATGGTTTAAATACTCTTCACACTTCTCCTCTTTTCAATCAAATTAACGCTTTTTCAACAAAAAAAGCTTCTGTTTTAACAAGGGAAGACCTTTTAGAACTGCTTGACCAGTGCAACTGGAACAAGGCAGAAGTGGGACGTCGTATTCAGAAAAGCCGAACTTCTGTATGGAAATATATGAAGAAATGGGGCATCCCGTTGCAAAGGCAATAAAATACTTATAAAAGGTAGTTGCAAAAGCCGAAGTTGGTAAAATTTACATTTTGGAACAGCTGTTAAGCTCCAAGATATGCTTTTTTGACCTCTGGATTAACAAGCAACTCATCTGCGGGGCCTTCAAGAACAAGGGAGCCATTTTCTATAACATAGCCGCGTTGTGCAAATTTTAAGGCAAGTCTTGCATTCTGTTCAACAAGCAAAATAGTTGTACCTGATTTATTGATCTCCCTTAAAGCATCAAACATCTCAAGCATGAGCAGAGGTGCAAGCCCCATGGAAGGTTCATCAAGAAGCATGATTTTTCTGCCGCTCATATAACCTCTCCCAACGGCAAGCATCTGTTGTTCTCCACCTGACAAGGTTCCTGCAAGCTGATCTTTTCTCTCTTCAAGGCGTGGAAATAGATCAAAAACCCATTTTCTGTTTTTATTGATTTTCTGTGTGTCTTTTCGCGCAAAACATGCCAGAATTAGATTTTCCGTAACCGTAAGATTACCAAAAATTCTTCTTCCTTCGGGAACATGGGAAATCCCAAGTTTTGAGACTACTTTATCAGTACTGTATTTAAGTATATCTTCACCTTCAAATTCAAGTATGGAGCCTGGTTCTGAAGGTATCATTCTTGAAATAGCTCTAAGGATTGTACTTTTCCCTGCTCCATTGGCACCGATAATAGTTAAGATCTCACCTGCTTCAACACTGAAAGTTATTCCGTGGAGAGCCTTGATATTTCCGTATGAAACTCTTAAATTTTCAATTTTAAGCTGCATCAGGTCAAATCCTCCTTGCCAAGATATGCTTCTATAACTTCAGGGTTATTCTGGATTTTTTCAGGTGGTCCTTCTGCAATCAGTTCTCCAAAGACCAGAGTTTGAATATACTGGCATAATTCCATAACAAATTTCATCCTATGTTCGATTAAAAATATTGCAACTTTAAAATCCTGGTGAACCTGCCTGATAATTTTAATCATCTGTACAAGTTCATCAGGAGTCATTCCTGCTGTTGGTTCATCAAGAAATAGAATCTTTGGATTGGTTGCCATGGCTCTTGCCATTTCCACCCGCCTCTGGGCTCCATAGGGAAGGTTGGTGACCAGTTGATCTGAATGCTGTTTTATATCAAATAATTCAAGCAGTCGATAGGATTTTTCTTCAATTTTTGTCTCCTGCTCCCTGCATTTTCTGGTATTAAAAAAAGCTCCCATCAGTCCGTAGGATAATTGCGAGTAATGGGCCATCTTAATATGGTCCAGAACATTCATATGCCGCCACAGGGCAAGGTTCTGAAATGTACGCCCCAGACCTTTGGCAGCAATTTCATTGGTTTCAAGCCCTTTGATATTTTGATCCTGTAAAGTGATGGAACCTTCTGTGGGTGTATAAACGCCTGTAATCAAATTAAAGATTGTTGTTTTTCCTGCACCGTTTGGCCCTATAAGACCTGTGATCTGCTGGGGTTTTATATTTAAATTATAATTGTAGACAGCTCTTAATCCACCGAAATAGTGAGTCATATTATTTACATTTAGCAATGCTGACATGGTCTAAACTCCCTCTTCTTTTTTATTTTTGGATCGCAAGAGTCTTTTTGCATTGATCTCTTTGAAAGAGATCAAACCATAGGGGCGGAAAATCATAACAAAAATTAAAATCAACGGGATAATAATCCATTTATAAAGCTCAAGGGGTCTTAAAGCTTCTCCAAGTACACTAATACTGACAGCACCTACAATGGAGCCTACAATAGAGTTAAGCCCGCCAAAATATACCATGGCAAGAATTTCTGCAAGACGGGTGAGGCTGAATGTTCCAGGATTGATATAACTTAATACATGTGCAAACAAACCTCCTGCAATACCTGCCCAGAAAGCACCAAACATAAAGGCAGTCATTTTTGTTTTTCGGGTTTTCACTGTCATGGATTCCGAAGCTGCCTCATCATCTCTTACTGCATTTAATGCTTTTCCCATGATGGAAGTTACAAAATTATGAATTATCCATATGCACAACATTGTCCATATAAAAATAACAGGAAGGGTTGCATAGTCTGGTTGCCCACCCATTCCTCTGGCACCGCCAATAAATTGAATATTTTCAATCGCACTTTTTATAATAAACATGAAAGCAAGGGAAATAATAGCAAGATAATCCCCTCGGGTACGAAAGGAAGGTATGGCAACAATCAAAGAGCCAAATGATGCGGCAAATCCACCTGCAATGAGTGTCAATGGAAATATCCATGGTCCAAGATACGATGGCAGAAGTGCAGCACCAAAAATTTTATCATCAACAAAAAAGAGCAGGGTAAGAACAGAAGAGATATATGCACCTATTGCCATGAATCCTGGATGTGAACAGGAAAATTCTCCCTGGTATCCATTAATGACATTGATGCTGATGGTTAATATAATAGAGATCATTGTCAATTTAACTACAAGAGCCCTGTAATCATTAATGCCTGCCCATAAATGAAGTATCCCGTAAAAACAAATCAGATGAATGATAACAGACAGCCACAGAGGCATTTTTTCAAGTATAAAAGCTGTGGGATTGGTAAAAAAAGTGGTTATTTTTGCTATTAATAAAATAGGAATAATATATACAATAAGATTATACCCCATGACTCCGGGTATCATATATGGATCTTTAAGCATAAAAAGTGCGCCAAATAAAGCAGGTATTTTGGGCAGTCCCAAATAGTATGAAATATAATCATAACCCCAATAGTATTCAATCAACACTGCTGTGAAAACTCCTAGAAGCCACCCTAACATTGGAATGTTGGAGAAATAATTTTTAAATTTTTTTATAGTTCCCATTGAAATTTTCCTGTATCACTATAATTGTAAACAAACCGCCACAAGCAGCTTGTAATATGCATTGTCACAATAAAATATGAAAAAAATGATAAACTTGAGGTTGCAATTTTCATATAAAAAATTAAAGCCTTAATTTGGTGCTGTGTTCCATTCCAAAAAATCCCCTTGGTTTATATGTCAGGATAAGAATAATGATGGAATAGGCAATTAAATCCCTTAAAGTTGATGGAAAGATCGTGGCTACAAATATTTCAATAAATCCTAAAAGGTATCCTGCAAGAGCAGCACCTTTTATTGAGCCTCGTCCACCAAGGATTGCAGCAACAAATGCTTTCCAACCTAAAAGGACACCCATATAAGGGTCAAGGATGGGGTAGGCCTGTCCGTATAAAATACCTGCAACTGATGCAAGCCCTGCACCTACAGCAAAAGTTAATGGTGCAATAATATTAATTGATACACCCATTAATGGTACAGCAAGAAAATCATATGACATTGCACGCATTGCCATGCCCCATTTGCTTTTTTGGATAAATCCATGAAGAGCAAGCATAAGCAGAAGTGATATGACAATAATCATAATTTTTACATTGGTAAAATAGACACCGCCTACATTATAGGAGACGGTTTCCATTAGTGCAGGAAATTTAAGCCGTTGCGCTCCTACAATGATAAGGATACCTGTTTCAAATATAATACCTATCATTAAACCTGTAATAGCAGCAGATGCTCTTGGTGCCGATCTTAAAGGTCTGTATCCGGCAACTTCAACAAAAACACCAATCCAGGATGCAAGAAACATGGTAACAATGACTGTTGCCACAAAAATAAGAGGGCCTGGTAAAAAGCCGGCAAACAATGCAATGAAAAGTGTTGCAATCGCAAAGCCAATATATGTACCCACCATAAAGATATCACCGTGGGCAAAATTGAAAAGCATTAGAACACCATATACCATTGAATATCCAATGGATATTACAGCATAGAAACTTCCCCTTTGGAGTGCATTAATCAAGTTTTGAAGAATATATGTAAATAATTCTGTTAATGATTCCATTCACTAACTCCTGCAATTCAAGTTATGTATGAATATAAGCGCATTGTGGTGGGCTTGATTGACTTTCACACAATAGAGTATAAAAGAACATAAAATCACAGCTTGTTCTTTTATATAAACCAATTAAAATGACTGCTGAATAATTATCTATGCAACAGTCATCTGTCCATCAAATTATGACCTAAGCAATAAAATTAAATACTAAGGGCATATGGATTTAAAAAACTCATATTCGCCTTTATCATTAATTTTAACAATAACAGCACATTTAATTGGGTCACCCTCTTCAGTAAAAGTCATATTTCCTGTAATACCGGCAAAGTTTTTAATTTTTGCAAGGGCATCTCTGACAGCTTGTCTGTCTTTTTCAATTCTGCCTGTGATTTTACCAGCATCTTTAATTGCTTGCTCTGCAAGACGAAGAGCATCCCAGGTAAGAGCTGCAACATCATCTGGAACATAGCCGTAAGTGTCAGTATATCTGTCTATGAATATTTTAGTAGCACCGGTGGCACCTGCTGCTGCATAGTGGGTTGAAAAATAAAGACCATAGCATGCTTCACCGCACAATTGTACAGTTTCAGTGGATCCCCATGAATCAGAACCAACAATGGGTCCTTTCCAGCCAAGCTCCTTTGCCTGTTGAACAACAAGGGGAACTTCATTGTAATACTGGGGTGCAAAAAGAACTTCAGCACCGGATTTAATTATTTTTGTCAGTTGTGATGAAAAATCAGTATCCTTTGTTGTAAAACTTTCATAGGCAACAATGGATCCTGCTCCATGTCTCTTTTCCCACGCTTTTTTAAATTCCTCGGCAAGACCTTTTTGATAATCAGCTGCAACATCATAAAGAACAGCAGCTTTAGTAAGGCCGAATTCATCACTTATGAAATTGGAGACAACAGGTCCCTGGAATGGATCAAGGAAACATCCTCTAAAAACATAGGGTCTGTCAAGGGTTGTGTTTGGATTCGTTGACCATGGGCTTATCATAACAGTTTTATATTTATTGGCAACTTCACCTGCCGGTACTGCCTGGGAGGAAGATTGAGGTCCAACAATGGCTATAACGTCATCCTGGGTTATCATTTTTGTATTTGCCTTAACAGCGGATTCAGCCTTAGATTCATTATCTTCAATAACAAGTTCAACATCATATTTTTTTCCGCCAATTTCAAGACCACCTGCTTTTTCAATATCTTCAAGCCACATCATAGCAGCAAATTTACTACCTTCTCCAACCTTTGGGATATCTCCTGTCAAGGGAGCATTAATACCAATTTTAATAATTGTTTTTCTTGCAGAAAATGCCGATGTGGAAAAAACCATGGCAAAGGCAAAACTAACGATTAATAGACAAGTAATTTTTTTCATGTTACCTCCTTAAGATGATAAAAATTTTTTAAAAGCTATAATAATTTTGCTTTTAAATAAAATACGAATTTATTCTATATGCAAAAATATGACTTAAGTAAAGGATAAATAAGAAAAGTTAACAACTAATTGATATTAAAGAATTAATTAAACAGGAGGGAGCACTTTAAATTCATGCATTTTATATAGCAGGGTTTTATAGCTGACTTTAAGTATTTTGGAAGCACGGGATCTGTTCCAGCCGACTTTGTCCAGAACAAAATAGATTACTTCTTTTTCTACTTTATCTGAAGCAAGTTTTTTTATTTTCTTTAAGGAGATATCTTCAAATAATTTTTCAGAGCTTGTGGAGAGATCAACAAATTCAGAAATAATACTGGCGGGAGTATCTGCATTTTTTGTATCCGGCAATGTCTTTGTCTTTTTTGACTTCCTGCCCTTTTTTGTGGAAGTAGAAAGTTTAACTTCTTCTTTTGGAAGCTCGTCAAAAATTTTCTCCCACGATTTTAAAATCATCTGTTTTTTTATACAGTTTTGAAGTTGACGAACATTTCCAGGCCATGGATAGTTGATGAGTTTTGTAAGAGTATCAGAACCTGGTTTTTCTCCGTGGTTACCAGGGTATTCAGATTTATAAAGTCTTAAATAGTATTCAATTAGAGGGGAAATATCCTCTTTTCTTTTACGCAGAGGTGGAATTTCGATTTTAATAATATTAAGCCGGTAAAACAGGTCCTCTCTAAATCTTTTTTGTGCCATGCTATCTTCAAGATTATGGTTAGTGGCGGCAATGACCCATACATCGGTTTTAAATTCCTGCTCTGATCCAAGGGGCGAGAATTCACCGCTTTGGAGAACATGAAGCATTTTAGATTGTAAAGCCAGGGGCATATCACCAATTTCGTCAAGAAAAAGAACTCCTTTGTCAGCCATCTGAAATTTTCCAGATCGATTTTTATGGGCTCCTGTAAAAGCACCTTTCTCATATCCATATAGTTCACTTTCCAGAAGCGTTTCTGGCAGAGCCGCACAATTGATTTTTACAAAATTTTTTGAAGATCTTTCAGATTCAATATAGAGGCATTGAGCCACAACTTCTTTACCAACACCGGTTTCTCCTGTTATAAGTACATTTAAACAGGTATCTGCAACATGATGAATCAACTCTTTTATTTTTAATATTGATTTACTGACGCCAATTAAAGGTGTAGTCATAGTTTTATTTTCATTTTTTTGTTTAAGCATTAATTTTACTATTAATCATGTTTTTCGTTGTTATCACTGTTTTCGCTGAGCAATTTTGAAACTGTATTTTCAATTTTAAAAAGATCAATGGGTTTAAAAAGGACAATATCAGCTTCAGCTTCTGACGCAAGGGCTCCTGGCTGATCGCCATATCCTGTCATGGCGATAATTTTCATGTCTGGGAATTCTTTTTTTACAATGGCGATAAGTCCAACACCACTTATATTGGGCATGACAAGATCAGTTATTAGACAATCAAAACAATTGGATTTATCTTTTAATATTTTTAAAGCTGCAAGCCCGTCAACTGCTGTTTTGACTTCATAATTCATTGAATTGAAGAATTCATAAAATGTTGACAGGATGTCTTTATTGTCATCAACTATTAAAACTCTGTTTAGATCTGTCATTCTCTTTGAATCCCCATAATTTTAAAAGAAAATTTAGTATGTTATTAGTTCCATATAATAGATCAATTCAATCTTGCAAGGAAAAAATTAAATATTTACGAAATTGTTAACATCAGTTTAAGTAGGAAATAAATATATATACAAAAAATAAGATTATAAAAAAGAACCCGTTTTTTTTACCTATGCCGCGGTTAATAAAGGCCACAAGTCCGAGAAGAAAGCAGATAAAAATCATAAAGGGGAATTGAAAACCATGAAGATTATTGTCTATGGACATTGGATTAAAAATCCCAACTACTCCCATGACAAGACAGATATTAAAAAGGTTGGAACCTACGACATTTCCAACAGAGATATCGCTTTCACCCCTTGCAGCTGCAACAGCAGATGTGGCAAGTTCAGGCAGAGATGTTCCCAATGCAACAACAGAAATACCTATAAATGTCTGGGACAGACCAATCTTTTGTGCAATGATGATCGCTTCCTGGACAACAAAATTTGCTCCATAGGCAAGCATTATAATACCAAGGATTATAAATAGTATATTTTTGAAAATTTTTAGGGATGAGAGTCTTTCTATGTTGACGTCACAATTTTTTTCTTTGGCAGTAGTCACACCATAAATTAAAAATACAATTAATAAAAAAAGTAAAATAATTCCATCTGTCTGTCCAATATTTGAATCCATACAGAGAAACCAGAATATGCAGGAGATCATAATCATATATGGAATTTCAATTTTAATAATCTGATCTTTAATGGTTACAGGTTTTATGATGGCGCTGATTCCAAGTACAAGAGCAATATTTATCACATTTGATCCAAGAATATTGCCAATGGATATCCCACCCGATCCTTTTACAGCTGCCACAAGGCTTACCAGTAATTCAGGAGCTGAGGTAGCAAAGGAGACAATTGTCAATCCGACAATGACAGGTCTTACTGCAAACATCACAGCCGTTGATGCAGCACCCTCCACAAGGAGAGATGATCCAACACAAAGCAGGATAATCCCTAGTGTTAGTATAAAAGCCTGTGTAAACATTTTATTTGTATAATATCTTCAGGTTAAATCAAATTTGTTAAGGTTCTTGCCAATTGTTTAAAATAATATTATAAGTCGTGCATGATATAGCAGGCAGCAATATTTATCAATATGATAATTTTATAGTGATAATTCCATCAAAGGAAAGCATAAATGAAAAAAAGCATAATAAAAGGCACTGGAATGTTTGTGCCGCCAAATCTTATTAAAAACCAGGATCTTGAAAAAATCTTGGATACTTCTGATGAATGGATAAGACAAAGAACCGGTATTGAACAAAGATACTGGATTGAGCAGGAGGGTGCAACCGGCTCGGCAGACCTTGGATTTGAAGCATCTAAAAGAGCATTGAAAAAAGCTGGATGGGAGCCGGAAGATCTTGATTTTATTATATTTGCAACATTAAGCCCTGATATTTTTTTCCCTGGATCTGGATGCCTTCTACAGGCAAAACTTGGACTTGATTCTACACCTACTTTAGATATAAGGCAGCAGTGTACAGGGTTTTTATATGGACTTGCCACTGCAGACGCATATATTAAAACCGGGCTTGCCAGTAAAATTCTTTTTGTGGGAGGAGAGGTTCACTCTTCCGGACTTGATAAAACAACAAGGGGAAGAGATATTACTGTTATTTTTGGCGATGGTGCAGGAGCTTTGTGCATTGAAGGAGTTGACACCACTGAAAATGCAGGGGTGCTCGCATCATCGCTGCATACCGATGGTAATCTGGCAAATGCATTAATGACTGAACTTCCAGCTTCCAGACTGCCCATTCGATTTCCAGAAGGTGTCTCTTTAAGTGATCCCAGGTATTTTCCTGTCATGGATGGGCCTGCCATATTTAAAAAAGCCGTAAGAATGCTGCCAAAAGTTATCAATGAATCCCTTGAAAAGGCAGAAATGGATCTTGATCAAATCGATTTGATAATTCCACACCAGGCAAATATGCGTATTAACCAAGCTCTTGGACAATTTTTAAAAGTAGATGAAAACAAAATATTTCATAATATTCAAAAATACGGCAATACAACTGCTGCAAGTATTCCCATAGCTCTTCATGAAGCAATGGAGCAGGGACGTATTGGTAAATCAGGTGATGTTGTTCTTTTTGCAGGACTTGGTGCGGGACTTACCTGGGGTAGTTTGATATATAAATTTTTATAGTTTTACTCTGGATATTTGCCCCAAGGTTTTGATCCGATAAGATATTTACCTTGACAATTTAACCCATTGACAATTATTTATATTTCTATGAAAAATAAAATTGTTGAGATTCTTAAAACTAAAGGGGTGAAAATCCCTAATCCAGAATCTGTGTATATTTCAGGGGATGTTGATCCTGAAAGAATTTCAGGGGATAATGTTACCATTTTTGCAGGTTGCAAAATCCTTGGAAAAAATTCGTTAATAATGAAAGGTTCCCAAATAGGATATGAATCTCCTGTTACACTTAAAAACACTCTTGTTGGAGAAAATTGTAAATTAAATGGGGGTTTTTTTAAAAACGCTGTTTTTGCAGGTAATAATATTTTTGGTTCTGGAGCCCATGTAAGGGATGGTACAATTCTCGAAGAAGAGGCAAGAGCTGCACATACTGTGGGCTTAAAGCAGACTATTTTATTTCCCTTTGTAACCCTTGGCAGCCTTATCAATTTTTGTGATTGTTTTATGGCTGGCGGAACAAGCCGCAAAGACCATTCTGAAATTGGTTCATCTTTTATTCATTTTAACTATACACCAAATCAGGATAAGGCAACTCCCTCCATGATGGGTGATGTTCATCAAGGTGTGATGCTCAGATCAAAACCAATTTTTCTGGGCGGGCAGGGTGGTCTTGTAGGACCTTTGAGGATTGGTTATGGTTGTATCACAGCAGCAGGATCAATTATCAGAAAGAATGAATTGAAAAATGATCGCCTAATACTTGGAGGATCATTTAAAGATATATCCATTCCAAGGCAATACAATGTTTATAACAATATAGCCCACATATTTAATAACAATATCTATTATATAGCAGGGCTTATCTCTTTAAAATCATGGTATAGAGATGTACGTTCTCTTTTTGTTCGTGATGATTTTTCAAAAGCATTATTAAAAGGGATGCAGGAAACTTTGGATAGTTGTATCAGTGAACGGATTCAAAGATTAAAATTTTTTTGTGAAAAATTAGGAGAATCAAAAAAGATTCTCATGGCAAAAATAAAGGGTGAGAAATCAAAATCAATTTTATTTCATGAAAAAGCAATAAAACAATTTGAATATGCCGATAAAATTTTTAAAGCAGAATGTGAAAACAGTAATTTAAATAGATTTGGCAAACAATTTGTTAAAATTTTAGAAAAAAAAATCAATATCAATCAAAAAAATTATATTAAAACTATTCAAAATCTTGAACCCGATGAATATGAAAAGGGCAGCATATGGCTTTTTGATATTGAATTTGCAATGGTTAAAAAATTACTAATTTGACAGGAAGAAAATTATGGGAAAACTTTTTGGAACTGATGGAATAAGAGGTGAGGCAAATTTTTATCCCATAACTTGTGAACTTGCCCTGAAGACAGGACAGGCAGTTGGAGAATTTACTAAAAAAAATGGATTTACTTCAATAATAATTGGAAAGGATACCCGTATTTCAGGAGATATGCTTGAAGCTGCACTGGCAGCGGGTGCTGCCTCAACAGGTGTTAATGTAAAGCTTGCAGGTGTAATACCAACCCCAGGAGTTGCATACCTATGCGCAGATGATAACAGCAGCGGGGCTGCCATTGTTATTTCAGCTTCCCACAATCCCTTTCAGGATAATGGAATCAAGATTTTTAAAAATGGTGGGGTAAAACTGTCAGACAAAGAAGAGAATCAAATTGAAGATTTCATTTTAAACACAAAGTATGTTCCAGGTCAAGATATAGGCATCATAATGGAACTTAACGATGCCCCATTGTCATATTCAAAATTTTTATTAAATACAGTCTCTTTTAAAAAAAATAGTAATAGATTAAAATTAGTTATCGACTGTTCAAATGGAGCCGCTTCAAAAATTGCACACCTGGTTTTTAATGAGCAATTGTTTAATGTCCAATTTATCAACAACGCTCCAGACGGTAAAAATATTAATCTCAATTGCGGATCCCAGCACACACAAGATGTTCAGAATTTAATTGTAAAAAATAAAGCTGATATTGGGCTCTCTTTTGATGGTGATGCAGACCGACTCATTGTTGTGGATGAGCTTGGTAATCAAATCACCGGTGATTGTATCCTTGCTATCTGTGCAAGACATGCAAAAGAGAACAAAAGATTATCAAAAAACATAGTTGTAAGTACAATTATGAGTAATATTGGTTTGACAAAAGCTCTTGACACCATTGGTCTTAACCACATCAAATCAGATGTTGGAGACCGTAAAGTACTTGAGGCAATGAGAAAATCAGGCGCTGTTATTGGCGGTGAAGATTCAGGTCATATAATTTTTCTAAATTATCACACAACTGGTGATGGTATGCTGTCTGCCTTGAGGCTGCTTGAAGTTATGATGGAGACAAATCAATCAATATCTGAACTTTCTTCAATCATGACAGTCTTTCCACAGGTGTTGATGAATGTAGAGGTAGATGAATCGCGTCCTGATTTTATGCATATAAGTAAGGTTGCACATACAATAAAAGATGTTGAAGAAAAGCTTGGTGACAAGGGCAGGGTGCTGATTCGTTATTCCGGGACTCAACCTTTACTCAGGGTGATGGTAGAAGGACCTGAACAGATTATTGTGGAAAATTATTGTAAAGATATATGCAAGAGTATTAAGGTAAACATGACTTAATTTTAGAATTGCCAATCAAGATATTGAGTACTCAGCATTTAAGGATAAAACCTAATAAAAGCCACAAAGTTTTTAATACCCTTTGTGGCTTTTATATTTTAATTCGCGTGTAAATATTTTAATCTCTGTTTCCACCAAATATCATGAGCATCATTATAAAGAGGTTTATAAAGTCAAGATATAGTGTAAGGGCACCCATTAAAGCACCTTTTCGGATCATTGCTCCGGATGCATTGTCCGGGATGGTCACGGACATATTTTTTAATTTTTGTGTGTCATAGGCAGTCAGTCCAATAAAAACCACAACTCCAATATAGGAGATAATCATCTGCATGGCAGAACTTTGTATAAAAATATTAACAATTGAAGCAATTATGATTCCAATTAGACCCATGATCATGAACCCACCAAGAGAGGTCAGATCCTTTTTAGTGACCATTCCGTAAATACTGCAGGCAAGAAAAGTCAAAGCACATATCATGAATGTGGAAACAATTGAAGTCGAGGTGTAAGCAAGGAAGATATAGGATAGGGTAACCCCATTTAAAATGGAATAGATTGTGAATAGAGCAGTTGCTGTAGTAGCTTGTATTTTTTGAATTCTAGAACTCAAAAAAAAGACAAATCCAAGTTCGGCAAAAATAAGAATCATTATCAGGCCAGGCGTGCCATAAACTAACTGAAGCATAGTTTCGTTATGGGATACATAGTATGCAGTAAATCCAGTCAATGCAAGGGCTATGGCCATCCAGTTGTATACACTTCTGATAAAAGAATTTGTTTTAACAATTGCTCTGCCTTGTGATAAAGAAGAGAGTTCCATTTTATTCCTCCATAAAATTATAATTTAGCGTTTGTAAATTTTCATCTGCAAGTTCATGTTTTCCAGTATTAATACTTTAATATAACACGAAAGGGGGGAAATTCAAGATTACATTTTGATTAAGTTCTTTTGTAACACCACTTTACATACATATATTAAAAGTTTACATAATATATATTATCAGACGTTAGGTGTTAATCCCAGACCAAGGGTTTCCTAGTTTAATTAAATAAGTACTTAAAAAAGATGGATAATTGTATATGAAAAAACTATTTGCCATACTCTCAAATAATTGAAATGTTGATTATTATCCTTGACATAAAAAAATAAATAAATGTTTAAATTATTGATTGTTAATATTTAAGCTTTGTTTTATATAAGTTTACTTTTATAGATTTTTATTTAGAGGATTTATTTTAAAATAGATGGTTGAAGAAAATAGACAAATTTATACTGTGTCTAATCTTACAAGGAAGATTAAATCTTTGCTTGAAGATAACTTTCCCTTTATCTGGATTACAGGTGAAATTTCCAACTGTTCTGTACCAGGTTCAGGGCACTCTTATTTTACTTTAAAAGATAATAATGCAGTCATAAGCAGTGTGATGTTTAAAAATCAAAAATCAAGACTTAAGTTTAACCTTGAAAACGGAATAAAAATTTTTGGGTTGGCAAGGTTAAGCCTTTATGAGCCCAGGGGCTCTTATCAACTTATATTTGAGCATATTGAACCCGAGGGCGCAGGTGCAACTCAACTTGCATATGAACAATTAAAAAAAAGATTAGCAGACAAAGGTTATTTTGATGATAAATATAAAAAACCCATTCCCTTTATATCTTCTAAAGTGTGTATAATTACTTCAGCTACAGGAGCTGCAGTACAGGATATTATCAATATTGCCCAACGCCGTTTTTCAAATTCCAACCTAGAAATAGTATCCGTTAAAGTTCAAGGGCATGATTCTGAAAAAGAGATTGTAAATGCTCTTGAACTTATAAATGAGTATCAAAGGTCAGATTTGATTATTCTTGCCCGTGGCGGCGGCTCGCTTGAAGACCTTGCATCATTTAACAGTGAACTTGTTGCCAATGCAGTTTTTTACTCTAAAATACCCGTTATTACCGGTATTGGACATGAAACTGATTTTACAATAGCTGATTTTGTGGCTGATCTTAGAGCTCCTACTCCGTCCGCCGCCGCTGAATTAGCCTTTCAGGATAAAAATGCATTGAAAAACAAAATTTTTAAATTAAATGAGAACCTAAAAAATTTAATTAAAAATAAAATTTTTTTTTTAAACAACACAGTTTTTGATTTAAAATCCAGAATTAAAACTCCTCAAATTATTATTTATGATCATAGATTAAGGTTAGAGGAATATGAATCAAGATTACACAACAATTTTTTACGATATATAAAACATAAAAAAGAAAAACTGCTGTATTTGACTGATGTACTGAATTCATTGAACCATGAATCTATTTTAAAAAGAGGTTATAGTATTACAAGGTTTTTTAAAGATAAAAAAGTAATTTTAAATTCAGACAGGATAAAAAAAAATGATAAGTTAGAGATAATTCTCTCTAAAGGCAAATTAATTACTAAAGTGGAAAAGATAAATGGGTAAAAAAACGTTTGAAACAGCTCTAAAAAAACTTGAAGAGATTGTAAAACAGATGGAATCAAATGCTCTTGATCTTGAAGATGCTGTTAAAAAATACGAAACCGGTATAAAAGAGGCAAAATACTGTCTGGATATTCTTGATAAAACAGAAAAAAAAATCTCTTTGTTAAGTGTTGATAATAGTGGTAATCTCCAGGAAAAACCATTTAAACAATAATTATAATGAATTTTGATCTTAAAACATATTTAAAAGAGCAACAGGATGTTGTAAATAAACATTTAGACAATATCCTATTACAGTTTAATAATCAAAATCAACTCATTCAAGCCATGGCACACTCTCTTATGGCAGGAGGTAAAAGGCTGCGCCCGATTCTCACCATGGCAGCAGCCTTAGCATGTAAAAAAGAGTATTCCCCTGCCCTGCCAGCTGCCTGTGCCATTGAAATGATACATACTTACTCTCTGATTCATGATGACCTGCCAGCCATGGATGATGATGATCTAAGACGTGGGCTGCCAACCTGTCATAACAAGTTTGGAGAATCCACTGCCATTCTTGCAGGTGATGCACTTTTAACCCATGCATTTAATATCCTGGCAGAGCCCCAAATCCTTTTTAATAAATATCCTGATATTCAAAAAAGACTTCAACTCATTGCAAAGATTTCAAAGGCTGCTGGCATTAAGGGCATGGTTCAAGGCCAGATATTAGATATGCAGGCAGATCAGGGCGAAAATTTATCTGAACACTCCAAGTTAAAGCACCTTGAAAAAATTCATACTCTTAAAACAGGAAAAATGATTATTGTCAGTGTTGAAGCAGGTGCCTTAAGTGTTGGAGCAGACCAAAAATTGATTGATAAGTTAAATATTTATGCCGGAAAAATTGGTCTTGCTTTTCAGGTTGCAGATGATATTTTAAACATTGAAGGAGACCCTGTAAAAATGGGAAAGGCTGCAGGATCTGATATTATAAATAATAAAATGACCTTTCCTGGAATAATTGGACTTGATGAATCAAAAAAATATGCAAACAATCTTATTGATGATGCAATTAAAGCTATTTCTCGATTTGATGAGTCTGCACAACCATTAAGATCCATTGCCAGATATATAATAAACAGGGACCACTAATATAATGAATAATGAACAATGAATAATTAAAAATAAGACCAATTTTATGCACCGCCTTAATTATTCACTATTCACTATTTATTATGAATTATAATTTTTACTTAAGGCCTATATTTTGACCCTTCTTGACACAATAAAAACTTCAAAAGATATTAAACAACTCTCCAGAGACGAGCTTAAAATTCTTGCCCAGCAAATTCGAGAAAGAATTATTAAAGTTGTATCAAAAAATGGTGGTCACCTTGCCTCCAGTCTTGGTGCAGTTGAATTAACCCTTGCAATTCATTATGTTTTTGATCTACCCCAGGATACCTTAATCTGGGATGTTGGACATCAATCCTACGCCCACAAGATTTTAACAGGAAGGAATGATACCTTTGATACCCTTCGTCAGTATAATGGCCTTTCAGGGTTTTCAAAAATGAAAGAGAGTCCCTATGACGGTTTTACAGTTGGTCATGCTTCTACTTCAATTTCAGCAGGTCTTGGTGTCTGTTATGCCAAATATTTAAACAAGGATGATTCCAATGTCATTTCTGTTATAGGTGATGGTTCACTTACTGCGGGCCTTGCCTATGAAGGGTTAAACCAGACCGGAGATTTAAAAAAAAATCTTATTGTCATTTTAAATGATAATGAGATGTCAATTTCTCCAAATGTTGGTGCATTGTCTTCTCTTTTAAGCCGTACTTTTTCCGCCAAATACCTTCAAAACATGAAAAATCGGGTCGGGGCTTTTTTTAAATCTTTACCAAGAATTGGTGATGATATTTACAAAATTCTTAAACGCTCTGAAGAGTCATTTAAAACTTTTATTACGCCGGGAATGCTGTTTGAAGCTTTTAATTTTGATTACTTTGGGCCCATTGATGGGCATAATTTTGATCATTTAATTGAAATATTAAACAATATCAAAAATCATCATGATCCTATTCTTTTGCATGTTATAACAAAAAAAGGTAAAGGATATGAGCCTGCGGAAAAAAATCCCGTCTATTTTCATGGTGTAGGCTCATTTACTATTGATACAGGTAAAGCCAATAAAAAATCCAATGGAGTCCCAAGTTATACCCAGGTCTTTGGCTCTCAAATGGTAAAGTTGGCAAAGAACAATGATAAAATCATTGCCGTAACTGCTGCCATGCCGGAAGGTACAGGCTTGATTGAATTTTCAAAAATTTACCCTGACCGATTTTTTGATGTGGGTATTGCAGAACAGCATGCTGTTACATTTGCTGCAGGCCTTGCAACCAAGGGATTAAAACCTGTTGTTGCCATCTATTCTACATTTTTGCAGAGAGCTTTTGACCAAATACTTCATGATGTCTGCATTGAATGTCTCCCGGTTGTCTTTGCAATTGACAGAGGCGGTGTTGTAGGAGAAGACGGACCCACCCATCACGGTCTTTTTGACTACTCATATCTTCGCTGTATGCCAAATATGATAATCATGGCACCAAAGGATGAGAATGAACTTGCAGGAATGCTTGTTACAGCTGTTGATCATGATGGTCCTGTGGCATTAAGATATCCAAGAGGCATAGGAACAGGTGTTAAAATAGAGGATAATCCCAAACCTTTGGTAATAGGAAAAGCACAGGTGATTGAAGAGGGTGAAGATCTTTTAATTATAGCCATTGGAAAATCAGTGTGTGAAGCAGCAAAAGCATCAATTGTTTTAAAAAATAAATCAATAAATACAACCATAATAAATGCCAGATTTGTCAAACCTCTTGATGCTGCACTGATTATTAAATATGCATCAAAAATTAAAAAAATAATTACAGTGGAAGAGCATGTTCTTGATGGAGGGTTTGGATCTGCTGTTCTTGAAATGCTGGTTGATAATGGTGTAACCGACATTAATCTTAAAAGAATTGGTATTAAAGACAGATTTGTTGAACATGGCCCCCAGGATATTTTAAAACACGATTATAAAATTGACAGCCAGGCTATAATAAATACTGCATTAAAACTTCATGGCACTTCTATTGAATAACAGATTAAAAAACAGCTCCAGACTTGATGTTTTAATTGTTGAACAAGGCTTTTTAAAATCCAGGCAACGGGCAAAAGCTTTAATTATGGCAGGTAAAGTACTTGTGGATGACTGCCCTGTTGATAAACCAGGGACTTTAATTAAAAATAATTCAAAAATCACTGTAAAGAGAGATGATAACCCCTTTGTCAGCAGAGGAGGCTTAAAGCTTGAAAAAGCTTTAAAGAGCATTCCTGTATCAGTAAAAGATTTAACCTGTCTTGATATTGGAGCTTCAACCGGTGGATTTACCGATTGTCTGCTTCAAAATGGTGCCAGAAAAGTTTATGCTGTTGATGTTGGATATGGACAGTTTGACTGGGCTTTGAGACAAAATCCAAAGGTAGTGGTCATTGAAAGAACCAATATACGCCATATGCCCTATGAACAAATAAATGAGAAAGTTGACATGATAGTAGCAGATACTTCATTTATCTCATTGAAACTTGTTATTCCCAGTGCTGAAAAATTTATGAGACATGACACAAAAATACTGGCATTGATTAAACCTCAATTTGAAGCAGGGAAAAATAATGTGGGAAAGGGTGGTGTTGTGAAAGATTTAAAAATAATAGCAAAGGTTATTCAGGATTTAAAATATTTTTTTAAGGAGCGGGAATACCAGGTAAATCAGGTTATCCCCTCCCCTATTCTGGGCCCTAAAGGAAACCAGGAATATATTATTTCTTTAAATTATAAAGAAAATTAAAATAACACTATTAATTTTATCTGAATTCTATTATTTAAGTTAAGGCTTTTGAATAGAAAAATGTGATTCAAAGGTTTGACATTTTATTAATTGTTTATGTGAAAGGATAAATTTTTATTCTTTCATTTTGTCATGTGGCAGTCAACGTATGACCTTTTCGGTTATCAGATCAGCCATATGGCGGCTAAAAGGAGCAGTGATGAGTCAAGAAATTAAAGCCATGAGAAATGTGGCCCTGGCAGGTCATGGAGGTGCAGGCAAGACAACTCTTGCTGAGGCTATGCTATTTCAAGCCAAAGTGAGTAAACGTCTTGGAAAGGTTGAAGAAGGAAATACTATTATGGATTTTCAACCCGAAGAGACCAGGAAACAGCAAAGTATTAATACATCTTTTATTAAATATACACATAATAAACATACTATTACTTTAATGGATACTCCAGGTGATCAAAATTTTTTCTCTGCTTCTAAAACATGCTTCCCTGTAGCTGACTGTATGGGATTTGTAATTGATGGAGTTGGCGGACCTTCGGCCATGACTGAAGAAGCTGCTGCAAGTGCTTTGGAATATAATCTGCCTGGATTTGTAATTGTAAATAAACTTGATCGTGAAAGATCTGATTTCATGACCTGTGTCGCAGCCTGTAAAACAGCACTTAAAAAAAAGATTGTTCCAATTTATTACCCAATCGGTTCTGAAGATGAATTTAAAGGTTTTGTAAATGTAATTACAGGACAGGGTTTTGAATATGATGCCGACGGCAAATCCATAAAGGTTGATATTCCTTCTGACATGTCAGATGAGATTGCAATGGTTAAAGAAGAATTTATTGAGAATGTAGCAGAGCTTGATGATGATCTTCTTGAAAAATACCTTGAAGGCGAAGAAATTACCCAGGATGAAATCAAAGCAACCTTTAGGCAGGGAGTTCTTGACGCCCAGTTTTATCCTGCCATCTGCTGCTCTGCCACAAAAATGATCGGCAGTGATACTATTTCAGATATTATTAATGACTACATGCCTTCTCCTCTTGATAGAGGAGACTGGACAGCAAAGGATACCAATGGTGAAGATGTTATTATTGCACCAGATCCTGATGGAGAGTTCTGTGGATTTGTTTTTAATACCATTGTTGACCCGTATGCTGGAAGGCTTTCTTTGTTTAGAGTTATTTCAGGAACTCTAAACAAAGAGGGTAATATTGTCAATACAACTAAAGATACCAAAGAGAGATTTTCACAACTTCTTGAAATTGCCGGCAAGGAGCAAAAAAATATTGACACTGCCCTGCCCGGCTCCATTGTTGCTGTGGCAAAACTAAAAAATACTTTGACTGGTGATACTTTGACTGGAGGAAAAGATATTCAGATTCCAGCACCCAAACCATTGCCACCAGTAATTTCCTTTGCAATTTCACCCAAAGAGAAAAAAGATGAAGATAAAATTCATGAAGCCGTAAGAAAAATTCTTGAAGAAGATACAGGCCTTGCTCTTGAAAGGAACGAAGAGACTAAACAGACAATATTGTCTGGAAGAGGTCTTGTTCATATAGAGGTGACAGCAGAAAAAATTCAAAGAAAATTCAAAGTCGGTATGGATATTGAGACACCAAAGGTTGCCTATAGAGAGACATTTAAGAAAAAAGTCCGTGTCCAGGGAAAACATAAAAAACAGTCTGGAGGACATGGGCAGTATGGTGATTGCTGGATCGTTCTTGAACCACTTCCAAAGGGTTCAGGCTTTGAATTTGTGGATAAAATTGTGGGTGGTGTTATCCCTAAAAATTATATCCCTGCGGTGGAAGCCGGAGTTAGAGAAACTTCAAAAACCGGTATTCTTGCAGGATTTCCATGTGTGGATTTCAGGGCAACAGTTGATTATGGCTCCTACCACTCTGTGGATTCCTCTGAAATGGCATTTAAAATGGCAGGGACGCTTGCCTTTAAAAAAGCTGCTCTTGATGCAAAAGCTGTTCTGCTTGAACCCATCATGAAGATTTCTGTAAAGGTTCCTGAAGACAGCACCGGTGATATCATGGGAGATTTAAATTCCCGGCGTGGCAGAGTTCTTGGAATGGATACTGAAGATGATAAACAGATCATTAATGCCCTTGTTCCCATGGCTGAAATACTGCGCTATGCACCTGATTTAAGTTCTATGACAGGCGGCAGAGGAACCTTTAGCATGGAATTTGAACAGTATGATGAAGTTCCGGGTGATATGTCTAAAAAAATCCTTGAAAGGGTTAATGCGGAAAAAGAGTAAAAAGTTATAAATTATAATGTGTGAGGTTTTTATAACTCACAATACACTAAACATGGGTAAAATATTAAACCCTGGCAGATAATGTAATAAATTCGCCAGGGTTTATTTTTTACTTACCAGGTCTTTATTTTTGGCTTAATTTATAAATTTTACTAAAGATCATCGCTCTTAGTTCTTCAACAGATAAATCTTTGAACTTGTCATATAAAAGTGGTTCACCAATAGTAAGAGTCACTTTTCCAGGATTTAAAATGATATTTCCTTTTTTATGAAAATTGTACAAACCGTTGATACCAAAGGGTAAAATATCTGTTTTAGCTCCTTTAGCAAGATAAAATGGACCTTTTTTAAAGGAAGCCATCTCTCCTGTCAGAGTTCTGTGACCTTCGGGCAATATTGCCAGACTCACTCCTGATAGTAATGTTTTTTTTGCTGTTTCAAGATTTGAAATTGCTTTTTTTAGATTACCTCTCTCTATGGGAATTAATCCCCATTTTCGAATCAAATATCCCCAGACTGGTATCTGGAAATGATAGGCTGCCTCAACTCCAGTAAAGATAAGAGGAATAGCAGCAGGAACAACAAAAAGATCAAAAAGGCTTTGATGATTGCCCATGATTAGATACGTTTTTTCAGGATCAATGTTTGTTTGGCCTTTTACCACAAGCTTTATCCCCATTATTCTAATTAAAATTCTAAATAGGAATCTTGCCGTGTTAAATGTAGTTTTTCTGGGTAATATCAAAAGGCAGATAACAAGAATAAGAGCTGAAATAAAAAAAAATATACCTCCAAGGGCCCATAACCAGATTGATATTATCTTTTTCAATTATATAAATACCTAATCATTTTATGGTGTATATTAATGGTTGCTGGTGTGGAACCAAATAATTCACCATCTGGCAATAGGGTTTTATGGGGCCAGGTTTTAATTTTGGCTTTTTTTGCTCTGAAATGTCTTACAGCAGGATTGGTAGTGTGGGTTCCTTTAAAGAGTTTGGGCAGTGTTGATAAAAGGCTTGTTCTGGACATTTTACCAGCCACTATAATATCCATGAACCCGTCATTAATGATGGCATCAGGAGCCATTAACATATTACCTCCTGTAAAGCGTGAATTGCAAAATTCAACAAAACAATTTTCACTTTTTATAATCTTACCATCTATTTCAAGCTCCATATAGTGGAAATTAAGATTGATTGTTCTGTAAAAAACACCAATAATATAAGAGAAATCCTTAAAAGATTTAAATTTTTGAGCTGTTTTAGCTACATCGGTAACAAAGCCAAGACCTGCAAGATTAACAAAATAATATTTTTTTTCTGTCTGGGAAAAAGAACAGACATCAATCCATTTAGGATTATTATCAATGATAGATTGAATGCCGTCATCCAATCTGTGAATATTTAAATCCAATGCAAAGGAATTGCCCGAACCAACAGGAATAATACCGATAGGAGGTAGTTTTTTTGGATTACTATTTGCCAGTAAACCATTCAATACATGGAAATTGGTTCCATCTCCACCAACACCGACAATGGCATCATAATTTTTAACTTCAAGCTCTGATGTGATTTTAAGGATATGCTCATGATAGAGTGAGATGTAGGTTGTATATTCAATATTATATGAAGCTAATTTTTTTTCAATCATTGGCAGGAGCTTTTCACCTTTTTTTCCGCCCGCCTCAGGATTTACTATTAATGCAATTTTCATAAAAACCTTTAATGTCTAATTTCAATATGCATATTTAAAAACGCATGTTGCCAAATATGAACGAAGAATAACAATCCGGTCATTTTTTAAATTAAATCAGGGTAAGCTTAAACCGCAATGATTTACAGCACTTTTATCCAGTAAATGGCCCAGCTGGCCTTTTTTTTCTGGGAAAAAACCCATGGATTTTTCCCACACTTCTCCATCTTCCATGCAAAAATAGACCAGTATATCGGCATCATATTCTTTGATGGTTTTTATAATTGCTTTGTACAATTTAATTCTAAGAGGTTTAAAATATCTCATCTTATTATCAAGACCAAGGATAAATTCACCATAACAGATTGTTGAATTTTTAAATCTTTTTTCAATGGTCTGCTTTAATTTTGGCATAAACCTGAAAGAACCAATACTTATCCAGACAATGTTTTCAGGATGTACATATTTAAAAATCTGGTGTATTACTTTTTGATACTGCTCTTCACATCCAGGATAAATCACCATGGGATCAAAATGAAAGGCAAGTCTATACCCTGCTGCCTCAGCTTTTTTTGCAGTTTTAAGGCGGGCGTTGAGAGAAGCAGTGTTCAACTCCTCAGACTTTATTATTTCAGGTGTATTCAATGACCAGGCAATAATAGTTTTACCATTGTGATCAAGGGGCAGTAAAGATTCTATATTAGTGGTTTTGGTTTTCAATTCCAGAATACTATTTTTTTGTTCTGCAAATTTTTTAACAAGAAATTCTGGTTGGAGACTTATTTTTTCCCAGATAAGAGAATCGGTATACTCTCCGGTTCCAACCCTAAATATCTGATTTTTCTCAAATGTTTTTTCAAGATTTTGACCAACTGTTTCAAGGCCAGCAAAATATTGTAAAACAGGAGGATGAAAATATGCCTGAAGAATACAGTAGGAACAATCCATAGTACAAAAAGTACCTGTATGTAAAATTGTATAATCACAACAGGTATAATAGCTTGTACCGGGACACTCTTTTACAATAGCTCCTCTGTTCTTTGTAATAAAAAGGGTTTTTTTTGCCTTTGAGATCGGATCTGAAGAGTCATTAAT
>JAOZRI010000078.1 GCA_029940235.1 Desulfobacula sp.
CCTAAATGGTAAAAGATTAATTTTTATCATTTATCATCTACTCTTCGTAATGCAAGCCCTATGGCTATTGGGGCTATGGGGCTTGCTTTGGTTATAAAAGAGTCTGAAAATTTTTGTTCATTGATATTTAAGGCTTCAAAGGGGTTAATTATTGAAACATCAGCCTCAAGTTCAGACAATAGGCTCTCTTGAAAGCCTTCAACAAAAACTCCACCACCACTTAAAACAATATTTTCAACCTTTTCATCGTTGCTGCCTGCCTGGTAAGTGTTGACAACTTCACATATTTCAGAACACCAGCCTTGAGCAATTTTTAAGCTTATAGCCTGAATTTTGTCCTGGGCAATTGTGCTGTTCTCACCATTTACGGCCAGATATGCATCATCAACGCTTATATCATATTGATTGCGTATCTCTTCTATAATTTGATTTGTTCCAGAAACATTATCCCTCATCATCAAGGATACATTGGCTTTCAAAATATTTAAAGAAGTTTTTGAAGCTCCCACATCAACCAATAGTGTAATCTTTTCTCTGCTTTCATATGGCAGTATTTCATAGGCGTTCTGAAGAGCAAACGTATCAACATCAATTATTCTTGGATTAAGGCCTGCCTGGTGAATAAGATCAATATATTCAGCCACAAGATCTTTTTTAACAGCAACAAGAAGCACATTGACCTGATCAGGAGAGAATTCGCTTTGGCCTAGAACCTGATAATCAATATTAACATCTCCAATATCATAGGGAATATATTGTTCTGCTTCAGTGTATATAGTCTCGTGCAGCTCTTTTTCCGGCTTGTTTAATGTATTAATGGTTTTTATTACAACAGAATGACCGCCCGTTGAAATTGCAACATTTTTTTCACGGATTTTCTGGGATTTAAAAAGAACTTTAATATCATTGGCAAGACCATCCACATCAACAATTCTGCCTTCTACAATAGTGCCTGGTGCAATTTTGCTCATGCCAAATTTATTTAAGACATGTCCCTTTCCAGTTGCTTTTATTTCAGCAACTTTAATGAAAGAAGAGCCAATATCCAGACCTACAAGATGATCATTTTTTCCAAATATCATACACTTTCACAATCAGTAAGGTAAAACCAAATAATACTCAAAAATACATACAATAATCAATTTTTAATATTGATATTCGCAATCAATATTACTATACTCTGCTACGATATTATTGTAAAGTCAAGCATAATCATGTCTTTTGTTAAATTTACAACAAAAAACATTGATGTTTATTTAATTTTAAAAATTAAAAACCTATGGAATAAATGCCACAAGAAATCAAAAAATCAAAAATTGTTAAACCTTTCAGACTGGTTAAATTTTTCACATTTTCTTCACTTGTGATTATGTTTACAGCAACAATAGTGATATCAGCTTTAAATGCGCACTGGGTTAGAAATATTCTTCTGGAAAAGAGCGAAGAGTATGCATCTCTCCTGGTTGAAAACCTTAATCATCAGGTTATTTCCAGATTTATGCTCCCTGTATTAATAAAACATGGAGCAATAAGATTAAGAGAAAAAGAACAATTCCTTTTAATGGATAGAGTTGTCAGATCAACCCTGCATGGTTTTAATGTTGAAATGGTAACTATTTATGATGAAAAGAATATCATCTCCTACAGCTTTGACAAGAAAAAAATTGGACAGAAAAATGCCGGTGGTGTCCATTATGAAAAAGCCATGAAAAAAGAGACAACCTCAAGACTTTTACAGCAGGGAAACTTTCTCGAAATTCTATTCTGGTTTCCAGAAGAGACAAAAATAGTAACCTTTGCACCTTTAAGAGCTGAAAAGCAAATATCACCTGCCCTGGCAGGGCCAGTACTGGGTGTAGTTGAAATTATCCGGGATGTTTCCCATGACTATAAAAAAGTATTCAAGCTCCAGGGACTTGTTGTTGGATCGTGCTTTATTGTCATGGGAATACTTTTTATTGTGCTAAGATTTGTGGTGAAGGAAGGTGAAAAAATTATAGAACGAAGAGCTGAAGAACGACTCAGGCTTGAAGAAAAATTGCGTCAGGCTGAACACTTATCAGCCATTGGTGAAATGACAGCAGGAGTGTCACATGAAATACGCAATCCCCTTGGAATCATAAAAAGCTCTGCCCAGTTATTAAAAAATAAAATGGAAAAATTAGATGCCCAAAGTAGTATACCTGATATTATAGTTGAAGAATCTGGAAGGCTTGATAATATTATTACAGATTTTTTAGATTTTGCAAGACCGAGAGTTCCAAATTTTCATCCCTGTAAAATTGAAGATATAATAGAAAAAAACTTTGTTTTTCTAACTCCGCAAATTGAAGATCATAATTTTGAAATCATTAAAAAAATATCTCAAGATTTGCCTGAAATTATAGCTGACAGTGCCATGCTCTATCAGGCATTCTTAAATATTTTACTTAACTCTTTTCAATCCCTGGATGACTATGGCTGTATTACCATAAAAATAAAATTTGATTCAGACAATATTATTATTAATTTTATTGACAATGGAAAAGGTATAAAAGAGGATATTTTAAAAAAAATATGGACACCGTTTTTCACCTCAAAGAATACAGGGACAGGGCTTGGGCTTGGTATTGTAAAAAATATTATTGAGGTTCACAACGGAACCATTACAATCTCTAATGCAGAACCAAATGGTGCAAACGTAAAAATTACACTCCCTGTTTAAAAGGCAGAATAAAAATGGAAAACATACTGATTGTTGACGATGAAAAAAACTATCCCATGATAATTGGAGAAATCCTCCAAGAAGAAGGATATACTTCCATGACAGCCTCCAGTGGAATGGAAGCTTTGGATATTTTAAAAAATGAAATTATAGAACTTGTCTTAACTGATGTTACAATGCCTGGAATGAGTGGTATTCAACTTCTTGAAAAAATCAAAGAGATTAATCCAGATATCCCTGTAATTATCATGACAGCTTACGGCAGTGTGGAAAAAGCCGTGAATGCCATGCACAAAGGTGCTTATACATTTATTCTCAAGCCATTTGAGAACCGGGCGCTTGTTGCACATATTGCCAAGGCTATATCTGTCTATAAAATTGTCCAGGAAAACTATATGCTAAGGGATGCCATCAGCTCAAAATATAGTTTTGATAATATCATTGGCAAAAGTAAGCCCATGCGGGAAATTTATGAAATTATCCAGAAAGTTGCTCCCACAAATGCCAATGTTCTCATAGAAGGCGAAAGCGGTACAGGCAAAGAGCTGGTTGCAAGATCTCTGCATTATAACAGCCCGCGAAAAAACAAACCTCTCATTGCTGTAAACTGCTCTGCCTTTGCAGAAACTTTGCTTGAAAGTGAACTGTTTGGACATGAAAAAGGTTCTTTCACAGGAGCAACTGCCCTTAAAAAAGGTCGATTTGAGATTTCAGACAGGGGGACTCTTTTCCTGGATGAAATTGGAGAACTCCCCATTTCTCTCCAAACTAAACTATTAAGAATTATCCAGGAAAAAACCATAGAGCGGGTAGGAGGAACACTGCCTATTCCTGTTGATTTCCGCCTTGTTGCAGCCACAAATAAAAATCTTGAAGATGAAGTTAAAAAAGGAAATTTTCGAGAGGATCTATATTACCGGCTCAATGTTGTAAAAATAGTCATTCCTCCCCTTTGTGAACGCAGTGAAGATATTCCTCTATTAGTTCAACACTTTATTAATAAATATATACACGACTCAAACATCAAAACATCGGGTATCACACCTGATGCTGTGAAAATTTTATGCGATTATCCATGGAAAGGTAATGTCAGAGAGCTTGAAAACACATTGGAACGCTGCATCATACTTGGCAGTGGAGACATGATCACTCCTTCAGATCTTCCTTTACAGGTAAGACAAAATACATCTTCTTTTCTTGATCTTGATGGTATTCCACAGGATGTCGGCCTTGCAGAGACCCTGGCTGTTGTGGAAAAAAGAATGATCCAAAGAGCCATGAAACTTTCAGGCAATGTACAGACAAAAGCTGCTCAATTACTAGGGATAGGCAAAAGCGGGTTAAACCAAAAACTCAAAAAATTTAATATGGGGTAAAAAAGTGATGAGGTTCGGGGTATAAAAAACCAATACTCTATTATAAAAAATGGACACTCCTTGTTTGATTTTTTTAGGTTCACAATTTTGAACTGTTATGAATAGTATAATTTTAACTTATATTTTCAAATACTTAAACTGATAAATTATTAAACAATATAAAGAAAAGTTCAAAATCTTGAACTTTTCTTGTGGTTTTCTACAAATCAATTAAAATGAAAAAAATACAAGTAGAACCAAAAAACCTTTAATATCAATTAATTAGACTGTTTTACATAAAAATAGATTATTTTGATGTCTTGGCAAGAGATTTGCAAGATTAAATACTTACTAACCAAATGTTAGTTTTTTCATCTTTTTTTCCTTTTCTAAAAAAGGCTGCTTAAGCAAAATTAAGCAGCCTTTTTTAGTTTGACACTGCAAACCTGAATTTGGTTTAAGACTTGCCCATAGACAAGGCGCAATAAAAATTGCAACCAAAGTGTACTATAGTACATGAGGATTGCAAATTTTTTGCAGCAACGAAGTATATGGGTTAGTATTAAGCCAAATTAATTGATTTTACTTTGGGCAATGGGGATATACATGGAATTTGCATATTCTGCCACAATCTCTTTATATATTTTTTTACTTTCAGTCTCATTATTTTCAGCTTCATATAACATTGCCAGGACAAATTGTGCTTCATCCTTTAAAAGCTCTGACTGCCCCTTTTTGATCTGTATAAAATATTTTCTGGCCCCATCAAAATCTTTTCTGGCAATACATGTAGTACCCAGTGATGACAAAATGAAATTTTCCATCAAAGCTTCATTTTTAAATACTTCAAGGGCTTTTTGATAATATTTATAGCTTTGATCAAATTTTAAAGCATCATAGCTTATTTTAGCAAATTGAATCAGAGCCTGTTTCCCCGCTGCTGTATTGGGATAATCTGCAAAAATAGTTTTAAAATCATTTTCAGTTTCAAGATAACCTTTTTGAGGATCATTGGCTTGATCATATTTTGTTAATGCCTGTGTGACAAGTGTTGCAGCAGTTTTTTCAGATTTTTGAAAACTGTACATAACCGAGGTAAAAACCACTGCCACCAGCACAAAAGCTCCTACCATCAAGAGCAACTGTTTTTTGTATTCTTTTGCATAGGCAATTGCTTTTAAAAGGCCTGCCTGGAATGGGTCTATCTGCTCAAGTTCTTTTTTACGTTCATTTGATACTTTTTGTTCTGACATTTTTTTTAATTCCTTTTTAAATGAAAGTCCAAAAAAAATATAACCGACTTTCATACTTTGTTGTGTGGCAAACCAATAACTAAAAAATCAATTCTGCCGCATGGCAGTTTATATAAAAGCAGCGGAATCATCCCGCCACATAAAATCCATGTTAAATAATTTCAAAATTTATGCTGCACGGTTTCTACCATTGAATTTCTAATCACCAGACCAGTGTTTTATAAATCCAGCCGACATCACCATCTGCATGTTCAATTTTCAGCCAGTTCCCTTTTTTTGAAACCACTTTGAACGGCACTCCCTTTTCAACCGTAAACAAAATCTTACTTGTTTTTGTTGCCCCTGCTCTTACATTACATTTTGCTTTGTTGGTGATTACTCCCTTAACCTTGCCAAGAAGTGATTCATGAATCCATGCCACATCATTTTCAAAATCTTTTATTTTATACCAATTTCCTTTTTTTTTAACAATCTTAACAGGATGATATTGTTCAACCTGCCATAATACATCATATTTTGTTCCAGGACCCGAGCGCATATTGGCAATGCTTGCAGTAACAGACAATCTTTGTTGTGCAAAAGTAAGTCCCGGCATGATCAGTAAAACTGCCAGAACAGGAAAAATAATTTTAATGCCCGCTCTTATATGCATATACTTCATAAAAAATCTCCCTTGTTTCAACAGGCTGTAACAAAATACCAGTTGTCGATATGCAACAACCTGTCAAAATCTTTAACTATGCTGTCTCTTTAACCAACACCCAGCAATTTTCCAGTTTGATATACCAGAAAAGACATACCCCATGCAACCATAGTTGTATAAATCAAATTAAACCCTGCCCATTTTGCTGAAGCTTCCCTGTAAATTGTCACAACAGTAGCAAAACAAGGCACATACAATAAAACAAAAACCATCATTGACAATGCTGATATTGCGGTCATTCCCGATTGTTTAAGTGCTTTCTCAAGGGCTTTCCCCTCATCATTGCCAACCCCATATAACACACCCATGGTACTGACAACAACCTCTTTGGCAACAAAACCTGTAACAATCGCCACACTTGCCTGCCACCCTATTCCAATTGGTGCAAAAAAAGGTTCCAATGCTTTGCCAATTTGACCAATATATGATTTAGCAACCCGTTCTATCTCTCTTTTATTGTCAATATTCTTGATTGCTAAACTTAGTTGCCGGGTTAAATCCTCTAATTTGGTAGCATCTGCTCCAGTTATTTCCTGGGAAAACTCAGATTTTATTTTATCTATTTTTTTATCATAATCCACACTATAGGAATTTGATCTTGGAAAACTTGAAAGTGCCCAGATAATAATTGAACCAACAAGAATCACCCCACCCATTTTTTTTAAAAACATTTTACTTCTGTCCCACATATGGATCAAAAGGCTTTTGAGCATAGGCATTCTATATGGAGGCAATTCCATAATAAACGGAGCCTCTTCTCCCTTAAAAAAAACAGCCCTTAAAAGGCGTCCTGAAAGAATAGCTATGACAATACCTGTAAAATACAAAATAAATATAATGGTACCTGCCTGTTGCGCAAAAAAACTGCCGGCAAGTACAATATAAACAGGAAGCTTGGCAGAACAGGACATGAAAGGTGTCATTAAAATCGTTAAAATCCTATCCCTGCGACTTTCCAATGTTCTGGTGGCCATAATAGCCGGCACGCTGCACCCGAATCCCATTAGCATGGGAATAAATGATTTTCCGTGAAGCCCGGAAGTATGCATTACTCTATCCATTAAAAAAGCAGCCCTTGCCATATAACCGGTATCTTCAAAAAGAGCGATACAAAAAAACAGAATAAGAATATTGGGAAGAAAAATCACAACACTGCCAATTCCAGCAATCACACCGTCTAATAAAAGATCTTTCAGCATGGATGCAGGCAGAGTTTTATCAAGCATTGAGCTGACTGCTGAGACAGATATCTCTATCCACTCCATGGGATATGCCCCAAGGCTGAATGACAATTGAAACATGGCCCATATAAAAAAAATAAATACAGGAATTCCCAAAAATCTGTTTGTCAGTACAAGATCAATATTGCGTGATATATCAACTCTCTTAATTGCAAGCAGAGCTACACTCTCTTTTATCAATCCTGCAATAACACCATATCTATCCTCGGTAAGTACAATATCAAAATCATCATCAAACAAATCATAAACTCTTTTGCGACACTCTTTTGCTGTCTCCAGAATCACTTTTGATGCCTGTTCTGGAACATGATCTTCTACCCGATTTAAATCTAAAGCTGGAGACGACAGGTTTTTAAACCTGTTTTGAACAATTTTATCATCTTCAAGAATTTTAATTGCATTCCATCTCAAAGCACCATCAAAATTAATTTCACTTTCAAGAATAGTTGTCTCAATCTTTGCAATACACTTTTCTATCTCTTTACTGTATTTTATATCTCGACTTTTTTTGCCATTATTAAATTGTCTGATTTCCTCAATTGCCGTCTTGATAAGAGTATCAATTCCCTTGTTTTTATTTCCAATGGTAAAAACAACAGGCAGTCCCAGCAGTTGTGATAATTTTTTTTCGTCAATTTTCATTCCCTTTGCCTGGGCAACATCTGCCATATTCAATACAAATAGAGCGGGACGTCCAAGTTCCATGATCTGAATGGCAAGGAAAAGACTTCTTTCAAGGCTTGAAGCATCAATTATATTAATAACAATATCTGGATTTTCATTTAAAATAAAATCCCTTGCTGTAATCTCTTCAATTGAAAATGGTGTAAGGCTGTATGTGCCTGGAAGGTCAACTATATTTAGATCATACTCTTTGTACTTTAACCTGCCCTCTTTTTTCTCCACAGTCACGCCAGGCCAGTTACCGACCTTCTGTCTTGCACCTGTGAGATTATTAAATATAGTTGTCTTGCCGCAATTAGGGTTTCCTGCAAGGGCAATGGTTAAATTTTTTTTCATATTATTCTTCTCTATATTTTACATTCTCAACAAAAATGCTTGCAGCTTCTTCAACTCGCAAAGATATATGATATCCTTTAATTACAAGTTCAATTGGGTCTTTAAGGGGTGCATATTTTTCCACATATATTTTAGAACCTCTGTTAATACCCATTTCAAGCAGTCTGCGCCGCAAAAGTCCTTCTCCTGAAACTTTTTGAATGACTCCTTCCTGGCCTGTTTTCATTTGACTTAGTAAAATGGATGATTGAACAGTATCCTTTGATTTGTACTCTGTTTTCCGATCTTTTATTGCCAGCTGATTAAAGGGCTGAACCCTTATTTTTTCTGCCATGCCCTTTCCAAGGACAAGACGATTTTCACCAACAGCAATTACAACCTGGCCACCAAAACCACTTGAAACAATTTCAATTAAGTCTCCCAGTTTAAGCCCCATGGAAGAGATACGAAGCTGCATATTTTTACCAGCTTCAAACTCTTTCACAATGAGTTTTTCTCCCTGTTTTGCCATATGCAATGAAACAAGAGTGTCCCGGGTTTTCAAGCATATCGAGCAGATACCATACAGCTCCATTTTATGCTGAAGCATTAAAAATCCATAAGCATCTGCAACTCTAAGCTGCTGTTTTTCTATGGCTTCATCTTTAAATTCAACAATATTACCGCATTTGGTACAAACCATATGATCGTGGTGCAACCCTAGGTGTCTAT
>JAOZRI010000079.1 GCA_029940235.1 Desulfobacula sp.
ACATGAAAACAAGACCCCATGAAGAGGTGGCTGTAAATACTCTGCCGCCTGCAAGAGAAGCTGCCATAACAGCATTCATTGCTGAATTCTCACCCTCAACTGTAATCAGTTCGCAATCCATCTCTCCATCTGCATGGAATTGGGAAATCTGTTCTATGATCTCGGTCTGGGGTGTAATGGGGTATGCTGCCACCACATCAGGACGAACAAGTTTTGCCCCGATAGCTGCTGCTGCATTTCCTGTGATAACTTGAATCTGTGATTTACGTTTTGTATTCATTTTAGAACTCCCCCTCTGCTGTCATGGTAATTGCATTTTTGGGACATTCCTTGGCACAGATACCGCAACCCTTACAAAAATCAAGATCAGGAGTAAAATAAGAATTTTCAACCATCTCCATCACCTGAATGGGACAATAGATTGCACAAAAACCACAAAAAATACATTTATCCTTGTCAACCACCGGACGTTTTGTCCGCCAGTCTCCTGTATCAGAACACATCAGGGGATCATTTGCATCTGACCATGGTCCTTCATGCTTAAAAAATTTGTTCAAAGACATACAAGCCTCTCCTTGTGTAAAAAAAATAAGCTACCCTATATGAAATACAATCCTGCTATTGTATCTATTTCATAGCTATTAAATAGCGATAGTCTGATTGCTCTGTCAAGTAAAAAAATATTTTTTTTACTAAAAAAACACTCAATTTAAACAATAAGAAGTGATACTTACAGCATTTATGCGGGTCTTGAAACTTCATAGATAGTTGATTAGTCAACTATATTTATTAATTTATTTAGAACTCTTTTCCCTATTCCAATTAATGATGGTTTTTACACATAAGTGACCCTATCCCAGACAGGTAATCAGCTACAGTTATAATACCCAACCGTAAAAAAAATATTTGTCGTTGATCAGACAGGCATAATTTACATTTTTTTTATTTAATCTTTACATATTGCTGCAATAAATTTATGTACTAAATAATTTATAAAGAGGGAAGCCAATGACATTACTGGGACCAGAAGAGTTGTCACAACAGGTACTTGATAAAGGACTATGTACGCTTTGCGGAGCGTGTGCCAACCTTTGCCCTTATATAAAAGCACACAACAACAAAATTATAACTCTTTTTACCTGTGACAGGACACAGGGTAGATGCTATGCCCACTGTCCCAAGGTTGGGATTCCCCTTAAAAATATATCTCAATCATATAAAGCTCAATCTTACACTGAAAATCCCATTGGTAAATTTATAAAAATAGTCAAGGCAAAAAAGGGCAGGAATGCTTCTGAAGGCAATTTCCAGAACTCTGGTGTGGTCTCATCTCTTATTATATTTGCCATGGAAAAAGAGTTGATTGATGCAGCTCTTTTAACAGGGACGCAAGGGATCAAGCCTGTACCGGTACTGGCAAGAGATAAAGATAGTGTGCTGGAATGTGCAGGGTCAAAGTATATAGCATCGCCTGTTTTGTCAATGATGGCTGAGATTAGTGATTCAGGGGTTGAAAAACTCGGGGTTGTCGGCACTCCATGTCAGATAACAGCTCTTTCCCAAATGAGGCAGAACCCTCTTGAACTTGACGATTTTAAAGACCATACAACTCTTAGCATAGGCCTTTTCTGTACATGGGCTCTTGATAGTGAAAAATTCATTCAATATCTTTCAAAAAGAACAGATATCTCATCCATACAATCCATGGATATCCCTCCTCCTCCTGCTGAAGAGCTGATTGTCAAGCTTGAGAATTCAGTTAAAAAATTTCCTTTACAGGAAATCAGAAAATTCAAACTTCCAGGATGTGAAATATGTGCGGATATGACATCTGAATTATCTGACATCTCTGTTGGCGCCCTTGAAGGCTTTGATGGATGGAATACCCTTATTATCAGAAGTAAAAAAGGAGAGCGGCTTGTCAATGAAGCTGTGGAACAAAACTATATTGAAATTGGCAGCTTGCCGGATAGATGCTTTGATAATTTGCTAAAAGGTGCGGGTAATAAAAAAAAACAGGCTGCACAAAAATGCAGGGAGCTTGGCATGCTGGATGATGATTTTAATAAACCTGCAAGCTTAAATGGCAGACAAACCATAACAGGAATTGCATAAAATGGAAAAGATATCCTGCCTTATGATGGGCAACCAGGCAATTGTACGAGGAGCGATTGAGGCTGGAGTCAAGGTTGCTGCAGGTTATCCTGGAACACCATCTTCGGAAATAATAGACACACTGTCTAAAACTGCCCCTGATATCTACACGGAATGGTCTGTTAATGAAAAAGTTGCCTTAGAAGTTGCAGCGGCAGGCTCCTTTGCAGGATTAAGATCTCTTGCAGTCATGAAGCAGCCAGGCGTAAATGTTGCAGCAGATTTTCTCATGCATCTTGCTCTTTCCGGCACCAGAGCGGGAATGGTTCTTGTTGCAGCAGATGATCCCGGAGCGCTGTCCAGCATTAACGAAGGTGATACAAGACTTTATTCAAAGCTCATGGGTATACCTCTTCTTGAACCTGGAAACTTCCAGGAAGCCTTGGAAATGACAAAATGGGCTTTTGAATTGTCTGAAAAGCTTAAAAGCCTTGTTATTTTAAGAACAGTGACAAGGCTTTCCCATGCAAGCGGCAACGTTATAACAGGTGAGATTAAAAAAGAGGCAAAAAAAGCATACTTTGAATTCAACGGCAATATGCTTGATCCCTTGACAGGAATTGTTACAACTATTCCTGTGAGCGTAAAACACTCTTTGCAGCATGAAAAACTACAGCAGGCTGGTGAAATTTTTGAAAGCTCTGTGTTTAATACTTATGTAGGCCCTGAAAATCCAGAGCTGCTCATAATCACAAGTTCCATCTGTAATCTCTATGCAAAAGAGGCTGTGGATGTACTGAATCTTGACTCTAAAGTGGCCATATTAAAACTTGGTACTACTTGGCCTCTGCCTTCAAAGCTTATTCAGGCCTGCATACAAAAAACCAAACAGATTTTATTTGTGGAAGAGATACAACCCTTTGTGGAAGAGAATATCAAGGTTCTATCTGCTGGCTTTCCTGATAAATTTGGGCCAAAAGCATATTTCGGGAAACTAAGTGGTCATATACCCATGACAGGAGAACTCAATCCAGATCTTGTTATAAAATCTCTGGAGCAGATATTTACACTTGAACTGAGAGCATTTTCAAGTTCATATAAAAAAAAGGCAGATAAAACTCTTGAAAATTGTACGCCTGCAAGGGAGATATCTTTCTGCCCGGGCTGTCCCCACAGAGCATCATTTTTTACAATTAATAAGGTGCTTAAACTTGATAACCGCAATGGTTTTACCTGTGGAGACATTGGATGCTATTCCCTGGGTATTTTACCGGGAGGCTTTTCCACAATCAAAACCCTCCATGCCATGGGCTCTGGGACAGGCCTTGCCAGTGGTTTTGGCAAGCTTTCACAATTTGGCATGGATCAACCAGTAATAAGTGTATGCGGAGACTCTACATTTTTTCATTCAGGCATACCACCCCTTGTAAATGCAGTGCACAATGAGTCAAATCTTACCATGGTCATCTTAGATAACAGTGGCACTGCCATGACTGGTTTTCAACCCCATCCAGGCCTTTCAACTGGTACAGGGGGAGAACCAGCCCCTGAGGTTGATATTGAACAAGTCTGCAAAGCCATGGGTGCTGCTACCTGTATTTGTGATCCTTTTGATCTTAAGAAGACAGAAAACATTCTGCTTGAACTTTTGAAAAAAAAAGGGGTGAATGTCCTTATTTTAAGGCAGATATGCACGCTCAGCCCTGAAAAAAAAGGTAAAAAATATTTTAATATCTTAATTGATGAACAGAAATGCAAAGGTGAGGATTGCGGGTGCAACAGAATATGTACAAGAATTTTCTCATGCCCCGGCCTTATCTGGAACAAAGAAAAAAACAAAACCATGATAAATGACATTCTCTGTACAGGGTGCGGGGTCTGCACACAGATCTGTCCTGCAGATGCAATTAAAGCAAAGGCATGTTGATATGATTTCAAAAAAATTAAAACATGATCCATATAATCTTATTATCACTGGCGTCGGTGGCCAGGGCAATGTTATGTCATCCAGGATCATCGGGAATATGCTCTCTAGTTCAGGATTTTATGTGACCATTGGGGAGACATTTGGAGCATCACAAAGAGGCGGCTCTGTAATGAGCCATGTAAGAGTATCTTCAAAAAATGTTCTATCACCGCAAATACCCCTTGGCATGGCTCACATGGTAGTTTCCCTGGAGCCTGTTGAGGCCATCAGAGTATTAAGCAGTTATGGAAATCCAGATGTCAAAGTAATATGCAATACACAACCCACACATCCCATTGGAGTTATATCAGGCAGGCTTGACTATCCCAGCCAGGAAAAGATCGAAAAATCTTTAAAGGATCTTTCATCCAGAACCTGGCTTTTTAATGCAACAAATATTGCCATGGGCATAGGAGATCCCATCTTTGCCAATATAATAATGGCAGGTGCTCTATCTGCTGCAAAAGAACTTCCCCTGGACAAAAATAATTTTAAAACAAGCATGGAAACACAATTCAGTGCTGACAAAATCAAACAGAACCTTATGGCTTTTGACCACGGTATCAATATGGTAAACTCTCAATAAAAAATTAAACTAATACTTTGAAACCTCATCATCATGACATTTTATGCAGCCAGTGAAGCCTGGGTGTGGAGTAGCCGGCCCCTCGGCAAGATCTAAGTGATGGCATTCAAGGCATTGTTTATCTTCTGTTATATCAGCATGAATATCCGGGTGTAATTTTATGGATGCTCCATGCATCCCCATATATGCTTTATAGCTGCACCCTGAAATAATTAAAAACAGCAATATAAAAAATATCCTATTCATTTTTTATCTGCCTCCCGTCAAGTAAATTTACTATTTTATCAGTAAATCTGATCAGTTCCTGATCATGGGTGGAAAGTATAATTGTACATTTTTCCTGCTTTGCAAGAGAGAACACTAATTCGATAAGCTTATGCCCTGTTTTAGTATCAAGATTTGCCGTGGGTTCGTCAGCAATAAGTATTTTCGGATGATGGGCAATTGCCCTTGCAAAAGCAATTCTCTGCATCTCACCTCCGGAAAGCTCGGATGGCAGTGCCGATGAAAGTTCAGGCAATCCTATCTTTTCAAGCAGATCAGCAACCCGCTCTTTTCTCTCTTTGTTACAATACATTTTATTTAGAATCAGGGGAAAAGCGATATTTTCTTCAACAGTGAGAAAGGATAAAAGATTGCCAAACTGGAATACAAATCCCATATTTTGACGCTGGAACAAAGACAATTGTTTTTTTTTCAGGGTATGAATATTTATACCAAAACTATTAATGCTGCCTGAATCAGGGCATTCCAATCCACCAATACAATTTAAAAGAGTAGTTTTACCTGAACCTGATTTTCCTGCAATGGCAAGGGTTGTTCCCCGGGGAATGGAAAATGATATATCACATAGGGCATTAACAACACCCCTGCCAGAAGGAAAAGTTTTTGATAAGCCTTTGATCTCTATCATCCTTATCCATCTCCTCTCAAAATTTCAGCAGCGTTTTTCCTTGAAATCATTATTGCAGGCCATATTGCTGCCGGAAGACTAAACACCAGAGCTGAAAGAGGTGGCAACAAGAGGGAATAAGCCGTAAGCCTGGGAAAAATAACTCCTGATACAATAAAATATTGATTATGCGATGTCCAGGCAGTGAGGTCAATACCGGTTTTTTGAAAAACAGACACAATAATAATTCCAAAAATTACTCCAAAAATTGATGCCGCAATATTGATCAAAAAGACCTCCCAGCAAAGCAGGGAAACAGTTTGGATTGAAGTTACTCCCATAACTTTCATAATACCGTATTCACGAATACTTTTTAATATAAAAATAGAAAAAGCAGAAGTAATGCCAAGGGAAACAATTATAAAAACAATTACAATCACAATACTCATGGAAAAATAATTCAGGGATATCAATTGTTCAAGATCGGGCATTAATTGCTTCCAGGTTTGAAAATTAACATGATCCGGGATTTTATTCTGAAATTTCTGTAATACCATGTCCATATCAACACCATCATTGAGGAATACAGCACCATTCCAGAAATATTTATGCTTTCCTGCATAATTTTCCATTGTGCCATGTTTTATTGTTTCAATGTCACAAAAGGCAATGCCTGTATCAAGCTGGCTTATTCCGGTTTTATAGATGCCTGCAACCAGAAATTGACTCTCTTTAAACCCGGGTTCCAGGCTGAAGCTGATAAGATCATTGCACTTGGCACCCAATCTTTTTGCGACTGGCTCACTTATAAATATCTCTATGGAGCCTTTTTTAATAAATCGTCCTTTTATGGTTTTTTTCCAGAAGGCAGATGTTTTTCTCTCCTGATCCGGCTCAACACCAACCAATACTATTTGATCTATTTGATCTTTAAAGTGCAGAAATCCGATAACCTCAACACGCTGCAGCACATTGGCCACTCCTTTTACTGCAAGATCGGTTTTTTGGATATTGTCAGGAATATTATAACCTGAGATGTGTCCTGAAAAAAGCCCCACAGAATTGCGTATCATTGCATCATTCACACCCATTGCAAGAGATGATAAAAATATAAGGCAGGAGACAGCACTTATTACCATCAGGGTCAATATAATTGAAGTACGACTTGAACGAACCAGAAAAAGAGCAGCAGTTTTTATCCAGAACAGCATAAAATACCCTTTATATCCTAATGTCAGACAAAAATATGTCAGTACCTATTCTTTTTGAAATCATCGAGATTGAAGCATCCACCATAAACTGATGATCTAAAGCAAAAAGGTTTTTTGCACCTTTTTTTAATAAAACAAGGGCTTTTAAAGCTGCTGTTTTGCAAGCTGCGGGAAATTGAAAAAGGAGATCTTCTGAGATCTTAATATTACTCCTGTCTTTCAATATTTTTTCAAGCAATAGTGTCTCACTCTCTTTTTCGCCATATTGAATCAGGGAAGCCACATAATTATGACGATCCATTTTCATATCAAGGGAAAGATCAACCATGTCATCAAATATCTGGCATCCCATTCCAATATCAAACAGAGCATCCTTAATAACCATACTACTCTGCATAGTTCCAAAATCAGTTATTTTCTTATCTCTGGTATTCAAATCTTCCAGCATATCAGGCAGAGCCCAGGGTGATTGGAATAAAATTCCGGTTTTCAAAGAGTGAATATCAGAGAGTATATAATCAGGATTTAAGATCCCACCGGCACCTTGCTCTTCCGATGCTTCCTGGGCTCCGCTTTTTGCCAAGGTTCTTAAAGATTCAAAAGCTGCTGCCATTACCTGGTCTGATGATAATTTACCCGAAAGAAACTCCTGCTGGAGAAGTGAAAACAATACTCTATCTGAAACCATTATATCTACTATTGAACGAAATTTGCCTGCCTTTAACGGCAGGTCTGTTGCAAGTGTCATTTTGTATTCATTATCCAGAATATTATCACATCCTGTAACCATGCCCCTGAGGCACTGATTCACAGCAACATAAAAAATTCGTCTTGAAGCAGGTATTCCGGCTCTGAAGTACGAATAAAGAAATATGGATGAAAAAAAATTTTTCTCCATGGAATAATAATCATTGGTTGCGTCAAGAACCTTGATTGAACTTTTATCAAGAATTTGAGTTGCAGTATCCCAATAAAGTTTCAGGCCGGATTGCATCTCTTCCTGCAAAGTATTGAATATAGCCTGAATTTTCCTATCCTTATTATTTGATACCGTTTTAAGGGCTGCCATTCATAACTCCTGATCTGCCATATGATTTAATTTGTGCATAGCACGGAAAGGTCATTGAACAACAATAGCACCTTTTCATGGCCTGGATATTGGTTTAGTAGTGGTAAAAATTGAAATATATCCGAAATATGTACAAACTATTTTAGGTTTTTCAAAACCAGCCTCTTCTATCAGTGATGGCAAAACACCTCTTATATTTTCTCCTATCTGGGGCTGAAAAAGGATCCAGCGTGAAACATGGGAAATTAGCCAGCCAAAAAATGTGGTAGGAATATGCATATCTGAAATCACCATTTTTCCTCCGGGTTTCAGCACTCTGAACGCTTCTGCAAAAGCCTTCTCTTTTAAATCAAGCTGAATATGATGAAAAAACAGTGTGGAAAGGATAGAATCAAAGGAGTTATCCTCAAACTTAAGATCTTCTGCAGCAGCCACTTCAAACTTGCATCTACGGCTCTCTCTCTTTTTTCTGGCACCCTGTATCATTTTTCCGGCAGCATCAATCCCGGTTACAAATCCACCTTTTTCAGAATTTAGAGCTGTTGAAACAACCTGAGTAATAACTCCTGTTCCGCAGCCGATATCTAAAATTCTGTGGAAGTCTTGAATATCTAAAAGACTGATAAGCTGCTCATTTATTTCACCTTCTCTGCCAAACATTAACATTGGTTCAAATATATCGTAAATGCCAGCAGCATAATCAAGAGTCCGGCCCCTTGTTGGAACAGATTTTAAATCCATTTTTCCCTCTTTTTTCAAAAGCACACCAACTAAATTTGCCTGTCTGATTATATATTGTCTTTGTCTGGCTGTGTCAAAAGATTATTAAAATAAAAATAGATTTTAGACCGGGAGTGTTTTTTAAATAGGCATTAAGGGAGTAATAATAGACATAGTAAATACCATTTCAGACTGAGTATCGGTATATTTTTTCTCCAATCAAGTTGAACGAGATTTTGATTCATTTGATTTTTATTTTACACATAAAGTCTAATTTTTGACCCGAGACTGAAAAATTCGTCTATACTGTATCTTGTACCATGGTAAATTTTCAAAAGCTCGGACTGGTGAAAGAAGCGCTCGGTAAATTGAGGGATTTGACTCCTGCTTGATCATACCATCTATAAACGCCATAAATCTGTCATAGAAATTATTCTGAAACTAATAGT
>JAOZRI010000440.1 GCA_029940235.1 Desulfobacula sp.
AAATATATTGGAGAAGAAAATGCGTAAAAGAATAATGTTATTATTTCTGTCAATTTTTGTAATTATTATAATTTGCCTTCCAGGAATTACTTTCGCAGAAAAAGAATCTGTGATTCAAATTGATCTGATTTTTGATGCATCGGGCAGTATGTGGGGTAAAATTGAAGGTAAGGAAAAAATTATAATAGCGAAAGAATCTATCTATGGAATAATTGAAGAGTTGGGGCAAAAAAAGAATATTCAAGTTGCTTTGAGAGTATATGGTCATTTAAATAATAAATGTACAAACAGTGTACTTGTAACTCCAATGAGCAATGTTGATGCTGAAGCTTTGAAAGCAAAAATTAAAGCTATTAAACCCAGAGGGAAAACCCCTATTTCCTATTCTCTGATTCAAGCGGTAGATGATTTTAAAAAGGAATTATCCGGTGAGAAGGTGATTATTCTTATTACTGACGGGATTGAGAGTTGTCAGGCAGATCCATGTCAAACAGCCCTGGAACTAAAAAATGCTGGCATTATAACTAAAATTCACATAATCGGCTTTGGTATGAATCAAACGGAATTATCTGCATTGCAATGTATTGCTGAACCCACTGGTGGTATAGTTATCGGAGCAAGCAGCGCCAAGGACTTAACCGGAGCATTGGATAAAATAGTAGAAGAAACTCTCCCTGTTAACTTGGAAATTAAAGCCTTGGATGCCCAAAATAATAATATCTTTGCCAATTATGAAATATATCAAACCGGTGACTCATCCATGAAAATTGTTGCTGCTGGAGATACTTCTATGGGGCAGAAGGCTTCATTATTTCTATCTGCTGGAAATTATGACATAAAAGTAATCAACAACTCCACTACAGCGGCAATCTGGTTCCGAAAGATTGCTATAAAGGAAAATCAAAAAACAGTTAAAACGGCATTATTTGCAGAGAGAACAATCAAAATAAAGATCAAAAATGCAACTGGACAATATGTTTATGGAGATGTTTATATTTATGACAAGAGTGGAAATGAAATCAAGCATGCAGATACTTCAATGGGAAATCAGGCCACCTTTACAGTGCTGCCAAATATATATGACATAAAAGCCTTTGATTATGAAACTCGTAAGGAATCATGGCAAAAAGATGTAGATGTAAGAGATGTAAAGGAATATAAAAACGATATTTTAATTGAATAATTGGCATTTCTAAACACCACATAATGAATAAGGATAGGTTGTGTGAGGCACGAACCACAACCTTATCCGGTGGTTGAACAAGCCCGGTAAAATTAAAATTTACGTTGTAATCTTTATATAAGAAAATATCTTTTTTTGAATCTGAGAAAGAAGATGTGCCTTCAAAATGAGAGTCAACCTATGAACGCACGAGTGCATTAACCTAAAAATAGTTTTTTAAAAAAACTAATTATTTCATTTAAGTTTTTTCCTCCTGTTTTTAAAATTAACAGCAGCTTTTGCCAATAAAAAGAATCATCCGGATTTTTCTCCTGTGTAACGGAAGCCTAAAACAACCATGGGTGACTTACAGCATAAACATTTAAAAACCGGCCTTGGACGCTGTTCAATTTCTTTTATTTTAACGTATAAAATTAATTGAACCAGAAATAGAAATTTTTTAGCATTGCTGTGAAGGAAACCATAGTCTCTGACTCTTCGAAATCCTTTGGGGAGGACATGCTGCATTAGCAATTGTAAGAAATCCTCCCCTTTAAGGGTTCGAAATCGTGTATTACCGGTTTTGCTTTCAGTATATTTAAAAGTCACCATACCACTCTGATTAGAAATGATGTTTTTTTCACTAATAACCCCACGGTATAAATAGCGGGACAAGTATTTGATCGCAGTTATTCCTTTTCCTGCATGGGAGCAATCAACCACCCATTTTTTAGGGACTTGTTTGGGAATTGAAAGTTTTGATTCATTTAAGGCTGCTAAAAATCGGGCACGAAAGACAATTGCCAAGGCTTTATAATGGAATAAATATTTCCCTTTTTTCTTTTTCCATTGACGTCTTCGTTTATCAATACCGCCACCGGGAACAACAACATGTATGTGGGGGTGAAAATCAAGTCTTCTGCTATGCGTGTGCAATACCATAGTCATTCCGATTTGCGCCCCCAACTTTTTTGGATCCAAACCAAAATCTTTCAGAGTACTTGCAACACAAAAAAAGAAGAGAGAAAATGTTAATCTCTGATTATGATAAGCCAAAGATCTTAGCTCATAAGGCAGTGTAAAAGTAATCAGAAAGTAAGGAACAGGTAATAATTTATCCTGTTGCCGGTCGATCCACTGGCTGGATTCATGATTCTGACATTGAGGACAACTGCGGTGACCACAGGATAAAGGTTTCCATTCTGTATGGCTGCAATTGG
>JAOZRI010000441.1 GCA_029940235.1 Desulfobacula sp.
TAAAGGCAAACCAGATATCTGAAGAGGTATTCATTCTTCTGCGGCCAGGGATTTAACCCTGTCAATTGGCGTGATAACATCTGTAAGCCTGACACCGAATTTTTCATTTACAACAACCACCTCTCCCTTGGCAATCAATTTATGATTGATATAAACTTCCAGAGATTCTCCGGCAAGTTTATTTAACTCAATAATTGAACCCTGCCCCAGCTGAAGCAGGTCATTAACAAGCATTTTTGTCTTTCCAAGTTCCACAGAAAGCTCAAGAGGAATATCAAGGATAAAATCAAGATCCATCTCACCTTGTTCCTGATCCTCTTCTCCACTATCCTGGATTGCTGATTCCTGATTTTCTGTCTCTTCAACACCTGCCCCATTCTCTTCATTTTCTGTTTTTTCGTTTTCTTCAGCCATTTTTTTCTCTCAATTTTATTTTTTATATGAAAATCTGCACGCAGCAGTTAATTCTCACAATCTGTTATTATTCTATCTTTTACTTTAAATGCCTGAAACCCCCGCTGAACGCCTGCATATCCTGTCAATTTTTCAAACCCGTCAACATAACATATCAACGGTTCACTTGCAGGGTTATCCAATTGGATAACATCTCCTTTTTGCATATAGATCAGTCTTTCCCCGGTTATTTCAGCTCTGCCCAATTGAATTTTCATATCAACTGTGGAGTTTAATATCACATCTTTAATTACCCGGCGCCAGTTTGTATCAATTTCTTCTGTTTCAGCCTGTACACCTGAGGATAACTTTTTTCTCAAGGGTTCAATCATGGAGTAGGGATAACACACAACCAGGTTGCCCGCAGACTGTTCAAGCTCAATTTCAAATCTGGTGACAATAACAAGATCCGTAGGCAAAACAATGGCTGTAAACTGGGGATTCATTTCCGATCTGGTCAATGTGATCTGGACAGTTTCAATGGGTGCCCATGAAACCTGGATATTATCAAGAACTGCCACAACAGCTTTTTTAATCATCACCTCTTCAATGGTTGTAAATTCTCGGCCCTCCACTCTGGCCTTGCCCAGGGCTTCACCACCAAAAAAAGTATCTATTAAATTATAGACAAGCTGGCTTTCAAATACTATCAAACCATGCCCACGCAGAGGCTCCATGCGAAATACATGGAGGCTTGTGGGAACTGGCAGGCTTCTTACAAACTCAGAAAACTTCAATGTGTCAAAGGGATTAGCACTGACATCCACATTGGTTTGAAGCATGGAGGAGAGAGTTGCCCTAACCTCCCTTGACAGCCTTTCATTGATAACATCAAATGTGGGCATTCTTGCCCGTACAATCTGGTCTTGACTGGTAAAGTCATATGTAACAATACCTTCAACAGGCTCAGGTATTTCAACATCTTTTTCAGTCTCTACTTCACCTGAATCCAATCCGTCTAATAGACTGTCAACTTCATCTTGGGATAATATTTCACTCATAGTTTAATCACTGCATTATAAAGTATGTAAAATAAATATTTCTAACCGTTAATTTTGGAAAAATTGAATTAATACGCTTAAGCAGGTTATATTTAAGAAGGAGTTTGCCCTCAGGATTCCTCAATTCAAGCCAGGTCATCTCATGTATCTGGCCTGTGATAATTTCCCTAATCCTGCCTTCCATGGTAAAAATCTGTTTTCTATATCTTTGATCTGTCAATTCAAGGGAGAGATGTATGGAAATAAGCCCCATGGTTGAACTTGATTTAAGGGGAATTCGCTCAAAGGGTTCAAGCTCAACAATATCCTCAAAAACGATCTCCTGCTCAAGGCCGGCTGCCTCTTTAAGCATTTTTTCAGCAGCAATTTGGGCCTGTTCTGTTTTAGAATCTGCTTTCAAAAAAAAGGACCAGACACCTGCACCAACAGTTATTAACAAAACAGAAGATACAGCAATGATAATGATGGATTTTTTTGATTTGAAAACCTTTTTAAAGATTCCTGTTATTTTCCCTGCCAGGCGCGTCTTTGCAGATTCTTTTTCAGGTTCTTCCAAATCATTGTCTATACTCTCTTCAGCCACAATTGCTCCTGATTACAAATTGTAAAATATTTACTATTTTATTAAATACTGTTGTCTTGTACAATTATTGTATATCATTACTCCATAAATACTCTATGGATAGAATAGCAATCCTTGTGCCAAAAGTATTATATTACCAGTGATTCAACATGGCACAGCAAAGAAGAAGCCTTTAAAGATAAGTATAAATATACTCTGCACAATTTGCAAAGTATATTTATCGTCAGAAATGTTTTGAAATTATATTTTTTTTGGTGAAAATAATGTCAATCACCATGGTGAAACGTCAGAATAATGACAGAAGTTAGAGTTGTCAGTCCTCAGTTATCAGTCGTCAG
>JAOZRI010000080.1 GCA_029940235.1 Desulfobacula sp.
TCTTGTTTATCCTTTTGTATTGCCCATGTATCACACCAGTATCATGATTTCAGCCCTGATTTATGTAATGCTGGGCTTGGGATTGAATATTGTTGTGGGACTGGCAGGGCTTCTTGATCTTGGATATGTTGCATTTTATGCAGTTGGAGCATATGCCTATGCCCTTTTGAATATGCATTTTGGTATCAGTTTCTGGGTCGTTCTGCCCATAAGTGCGCTGCTTGGTACTCTTTTTGGAACCATACTTGGTTATCCAGTACTGAGACTTAGAGGAGATTACCTTGCTATTGTTACCCTGGGATTTGGTGAAATAATAAGAATTATTTTAGAAAACTGGGATCGTTTTTCCAATGGCCCAAGGGGTATCTCCAACATTCCTGCTCCAAGCTTTTTCGGACACCAGTTTGGTCAACATGCATCGGTTATTTATATCTATTTTATTGTTATTGGACTTGTCCTTTTAACCATCTTTTTTGTTAACAGGCTTGAAAATTCCAGAATGGGACGGGCATGGATTGCTTTAAGAGATGATGAAATTGCCTGCCAGGCCATGGGGATTGACAAGGTTAAAACAAAACTTACAGCTTTTGCCCTTGGTGCAACCTGGGCAAGTCTTGCAGGAGTTGTATTTGCTGCAAAAACTTCATATATTAATCCCATGTCATTTACAATCTGGGAGTCCATTACAATTTTATGTGTTGTTGTAATAGGTGGAATGGGATCAGCAATAGGTGTTATTGCAGGAGCCCTTGTTTTAATTTTGCTGCCTGAATACCTGAGAGCTGTTGCAGAATACAGAATGCTTGTATTTGGTGCGCTTCAGGTAATTGTAATGGTCTTTAAACCTGAAGGACTTATTAAAAGTGTCCGTAAAAAATATGAATTTAAAAAAGTAGAAAAATAAATTTATGGAACCTATACTTAATGTTAAAAATCTCACAATGAACTTTGGGGGTTTAAAAGCTCTTGACAGTATTAATCTGAAAGTTGAAAAAGGGCAGATTGCTGCTCTTATTGGTCCTAACGGCGCAGGTAAAACAACATTTTTTAACTGTATTACAGGTATTTATCCGCCAAGTGAAGGTCAGGTAGAAATCACACCTCCCGGGAAACCAAGCCAGGTATTAAAAGGGCTTAAAACCAATCAGGTAACAGAAAAAGGCCTTGCAAGAACTTTTCAGAATATTAGACTATTTGAAGGGATGACAGTTCTTGAAAATGTCATGATAGGAAGACATTGCAGGATGAAATCAGGAATTGTCAGTGCTATGCTTCGATCTTCAAGTCAGAAAAATGAAGAAAAAAAAGCAATTAACGACAGTTATGAAATCCTTGAAAAAATTGGGCTGGATCAATATGTAAATGAAATGGCAATCAACCTGCCCTATGGAGCCCAGCGACGGTTAGAAATTGCAAGAGCACTTGCAACAGATCCGTTTTTGCTTTTACTTGATGAACCGGCAGCCGGCATGAATCCCCAGGAAACACAAAACCTTGATGATTTGATTATCTGGCTCAGAGATAACGAAGATCTGTCAATTTTACTTATTGAGCATGATATGAAACTTGTTATGAGCCTTTCTGATAATATTCATGTTGTGGATTATGGAAAAAAAATAGCCGAGGGTTCACCTGAAGAGGTAAAATCCAACCCTGATGTGATCAAAGCCTATCTTGGAGACGATGCTTAAACATGCTTAAATTAAAAGATATAAACACATATTATGGTAATATTCATGCACTCAAGGGTATTGATCTCGAAGTGGCTGAGGGAGAGGTAATCTCTTTGATAGGCGCTAATGGTGCAGGAAAATCAACTACCTTAATGACCATTTCCGGGATTGTCCCGGCGAAAAAAGGCAGTGTTGAATTCAAGGGAAAGGACATTACTGATACTCCACCTGATGCCATAGTTAAAATGGGTATTTGTCAGGTCCCTGAAGGCCGCAGAATTTTCCCGTACCTTACTGTAGCTGAAAACCTCGATATGGGCGCATTCTTGCGCAACGACAAAGATGAAATCCTAAAAGATTTTGACTATGTTTACAGCCTTTTTCCAATTCTTGCCGAAAGAAAAAACCAGGCAGGCGGTACTTTGAGCGGTGGAGAACAGCAAATGCTTGCCATTTCACGAGCTTTAATGTCAAGACCAAAAGTACTTCTGCTTGATGAGCCGTCCCTTGGACTTGCTCCCATAATAGTAAAACAAATTTTTACTATTATTAAAAAGATCAATACAGAACAGAAAACAACCATATTTATTGTGGAGCAGAATGCAAATCTTGCATTAAAAGCCGCCCATCGTGGTTATGTAATGGAAAATGGAGTTATTACATTAACAGATACAGGAGAAAATCTTCTTGTGAATGAAGATGTAAAAAAAGCATACCTTGGTATATAGCAGCCTTACAATTTCTTTTTTAAATTGATAAATTCACTTCTTTCAAACCCGAGTTTCTTAAAAAAAGAGAGTACATCAGTGGAATCCCATCGAACTGATGAATATATATGCTCAACCCCTTTAGTTTTATAAATTTCACAAGTTTTTCTGGCAAGCTTTAAACCAATACCCTGTCCCATATAATCAGGGTGCACACCAATAGCCATAATCCAGGCACTTTTCTTAATACCAAAACCTGCGTAAAGAGTGGTGCTGATCATATAACCTGCAACATTTCCATTTACTTCAGCAACCAGGCTTGAGGCGCTTTGCTTTTTGAGAACCTGATGCTCAACAAGTTTTACAGAATCGATGTCAGCATCATCTGCTGTTATTGCTTTTCTTATATTCTGGATCGCCTCGGCATCCTTCAGAGTGATTTCTCTAATTTTTATTGTCTCTTCCACAAAAACCTCCCTATATTTTATGAAAATCTTTGTAAACTACGTGTAACCTTTAAGTTAAATTATGATTTTCATGCTTTGCAGTTATTCTACTTTTATAATTTTCACCATATGGCCGACCCAATTGGGTGGAAGATAAATTCTGCCGCTGTTGCCACTGGATTTTACCTCTTTCTCTATCATCTCTTCACCATAGACTTCAAACTTTACCTTGGCTGAAGATATGATTTGTTCTTTATTATTACTCTCTTTATCTGCTGGCATATACCACCTGTCTTTTGCTCAATTTTCGAGTTAGACTCAACTTAAACTTTTACAATATAAATAGAGCCTTCATAGCTTTATTTTATCTAATATATAGCTATATTGTGCATATTTACAATAGTAAATTTAATATTTATAAAATTTATTACTGTATAATACCCATTGCATTAAAATGCCATGTCTCTTCATCGCACACTTAAATGCAAAAAAAATGCTCACACAAAAGCTTTATGAAAAAAATGCTTTTGTGTGAGCAGTAAGAGCAGGTTAAATATTTAGCTGGAAAACATACTCTCATCAATATCCAAAGCAGCACTGCTGGTATTCATCAAAGCATTAAATCTTCCAATAGTTATGGGAAGCTGGGTATCAACATAAAACTGCAATGATTTGATTATGCCTTCATAAAAGGGCTTATCCTTTTTTTTGGCTTTTTCAAGTTTCTGTACCGCAATGGTGGCTCTCCAGAGCAGCATCCATGCCATTGTTACATCACCGGTTGCATCCTGGAAAGGAAGAGCATTGGCAAAGGCATTCAATGCTTTTTCACTCATTGCAGTCTGGCCCATATGAATGGCAACTTCAGCAAGTTTATTTATGGATTCTTCAACCTTAACAGCCAGTTTTTCAAGCTCAGGTAATGCTTTTGCGTCGGCAACATTTTTTTGCATTGCACCAAACAAATCCATGATTGGTTTGCCTTTGTTCAAACCCAGTTTTCTTCCAAGGAGATCCATTGCCTGAATCCCGTTGGTACCTTCATAAATCATGGTAATCCTGCAATCTCTTAAAAGTTGCGCCATTGGATACTCTTCAATATAGCCATAACCTCCGTAAATCTGCATACCTGTACTGCATATTTCAAAAGACCTGTCCGTAACATATCCTTTTGCAATGGGAGTCAACACTTCCACAAATCCATTATATTTATCTTTCTCTTCCTGGGTTGGTGCATGGAGAGCCATATCAGCACAATATTGAACAAAATAGAGAAGAGATCTCATGCCTTCAACATTGACCTTCATCATCATCAATTGTCTTCTGACATCAGGATGATTTATAATGGATACGGATTTAGCATCAGGGTTCATGAATTCAAGGAGGTTTTTGCCCTGTATCCTGTTTTTTGCATAATCAAGGGCATACATATATGCGGCAGTCGCACATCCAAATCCCTGGAATCCAACAAGGCGTCTTGCTTCATTCATCATAAGAAACATGGCTTTCATGCCTCTGTTCTCTTCACCAAGAAGAGTACCAATACAATCGCCTTTGGAACCAAGGGAAAGTGAGCATGTGCTGTTCCCATGAATACCGAGTTTATGTTCTATGCCTGTGCAGATTACATCATTAAATTCACCAGGTGTTCCATCTTCATTTACACGAAATTTTGGAACAAGGAACAGAGAAATTCCCTTTGTGCCTTCAGGTGCGCCTTCTATTCTTGCAAGAACCGGATGGATAATATTTTCTGTAAGATCATGTTCTCCACCGGAAATAAATATTTTTTCACCTGTAATGGAAAAAGTTCCATCATCATTTCTGACAGCTTTTGTTGTTAAAGCACCAACATCAGAACCTGCGTCTGGTTCTGTTAAAAGCATGGTTCCTGACCATTTGCCCGTGTACATGTTTTCAAGATAAATATCTTTTTGCTCTTTTGTGCCAAAGTGTTCCACAAGATGGCCTGCTCCCTGGGTTAACCCGGGATACATCATAAAGGAGAAATTGGCACCCATAAAATACTCGGCAGCAGCAGATGCAACAGTTCTTGGCATTCCCTGGCCGCCCCATTCAGGATTTTCGGTTACAGCAAGCCATTCACCCTCATTAAATATTTTATAAAGCCGTTTAAAAGAGTCAGGAGTAGTTACTTTGCCGTTTTCAAGAGTGCAACCCTGTTCATCGCCTTCCTTGTTTGCAGGCAGCAGTTCTTTGACTGCAAAGTTCTTTGCTTCTGAAATAACAAGATCAATGGTTTTTTTATTAAAGTCAGCAAAATTTTCATTAAGTTTAGAAAGTTTTTGAGCGTCAAGCTGTTCATGGATTACAAATTCAATATCCCTTTTATCGGAAATTACCTGTGCCATTTTTAAATACCTCCTGATATTTATATTTTTTAAAATTTAAACATTTCTAAGTTTTATCTCTGAATTAATGAATTTATGCTCATTGGAAATAACCAAATAATATTTCTTTTTAAAGAATTTGCAGTCTGTGGATCAATCATGGATTCACTCAATAAAAATAGAAAGTTATAAAAAATAATATGTGTCATCTGCCAAAACATTTTTCATTCAGACATAACCTGTTAAAAAATGAATACCCATTCATTACATTAATTTTTCAATGTGTCAATAATTATTTTTACAAATTTTATATAATTTTATATAATCAGGCCATGGAAAATAGAATCAATATATCCCAAACAGGACTTTTTAGAATCCAAAGATATTCCATCCACGATGGACCAGGTATAAGGACAACACTTTTTTTTCAGGGGTGCCCTTTATCCTGCCAATGGTGCCATAACCCTGAGAGCCATGAAAAACCACCACGTATGGATTCGAAAAATCTGGACAAAATTGCTGATTTTTTAATAAAAGAGATACAAAAAGATCGTATTTTCCATGATGAATCAGGAGGAGGTGTTACTTTTTCAGGAGGAGAGCCTTTGTATCAACCCCAATTACTGCTAAAACTCCTGGATTTATGCTCACAAAAACAGATTCATACCTGCTTTGACACTTCAGGATATGGAGATACCTCTGTGCTTTTAACGGCTGCCGAAAAAACTGATTTAATTTTATATGATATTAAATTCATGGATGATAAAACACATAAAAAATATACAGGACAAAGTAACACCCTTATACTGGACAATTTAAAGCAATTATCAAAAAAGAGAACGGCTGTCACATTGAGATTCCCTTTTATTCCACAAATAACTGATTTAAATGATAACATTGGCAGTATTATTGCTTTCATAAAAGAGAATACAATTTACAGGAATATAAATATTTTGCCCTTTCATAAAACAGGTGAAAGTAAATATAAATCACTGGATATGAAAAATTATTTGCAAGACATAAAAGAACCGTCAAAAGAGCAGGTGGCAATGGTAAAGGAAAAATTTGAATCATATGGTTTGGATGTGGACATCGGGGGTTGAATACATGAATACACGAATAGAAAAATTAAGAGATAAAACAATAAAACAACAGGTAAGCATCTCCCATGAAAGATCAGAGCTTGTTACCTCATTTTATAAAGCCCAAGGCAGCATGAATGAATCCATTCCAGTGCTAAGAGCATTGTGCCTTAAACATATACTTGAAAATAAAAAAATATTTATTGATGATGATGAGTTAATTGTGGGAGAACGGGGGCCGATTCCAAAGGCAGTTCCAACATACCCTGAAATTTGCCTGCACACAATCAAAGACCTTGAAATTTTAGATTCAAGACCAAAAATAAGCTATAAAGTTTCTAAAGAGACAAAGAGTATATATAAGAAAAAAATCATACCCTTCTGGAAGGGCAGGACAATAAGGGAAAAAATATTTGCTGCCATGGAAAAGCCATGGATTGATTCATTTAATGCCGGAATCTTCACCGAGTTTCAAGAACAGCGCTCTCCGGGACACACTGCCGGCGGGGATTTGATTTATAAAAAAGGGTTTAGCGATCTTAAAACAGATATTGCACAGCATCTTGAAAATATAAATTTTTTTGCTGACAACAAAGCCCTTGAAAAACAGGAAGTTTTAAAATCCCTTGATATTGCAGCCGATGCTCTAATTATTTTTGCCAGCCGCCATGCAGATGAACTTGAAAATATGGCAAAAAAAGAGAAAAATTTCCAGCGCCAGATAGAACTTAAAAATATGGCCCAGGTATGCCGGCGTATTCCTGCCAACAGACCTGAGACTTTTCATGAAGCTCTGCAATACTACTGGTTTCTCCATGTTGGAATAATTACAGAGCTTAACCCATGGGATGCTTACAATCCTGGAAGATTTGATCAGAATCTTTATCCGTTTTATAAAAATGATATTGAAAAAAGAATCTTAACAAAAGAGAAGGCAAAGGAGCTGCTTTGCTGTTTCTGGATAAAATTTCATAACCATCCAGCCCCTCCAAAAGTAGGTGTGACAGCCAAGGAAAGCAATACATACGTGGATTTTTGCCTTATTAATCTTGGCGGTATTACAAGTAGCAATCAAGATGGCGTAAATGAATTAAGCTATCTTGTCCTTGAAGTAATTGAAGAGATGAGGCTTTTACAGCCAAGCTCCATGATCCAGGTGTCAAAGAAAAACCCTGACAGATTTATCAAAAGAGCATTAAAAATTATTGCCACAGGCTTTGGCCAGCCCTCACTGTTTAATACCGATGCCATACTCCAAGAGATGACTCTCCAAGGTAAATCAATGGAAGATGCAAGAAAAGCAGGTGCTTCCGGCTGTGTTGAAGCAGGAGTTTTTGGAAAGGAGTGCTATATTTTAACAGGGTATTTGAATCTTCCCAAAATTCTTGAAATAACACTTTATAATGGATGGGATCCCAGGACAAAAAGACAAATCGGCCTTAAAACAGGAGACCCCCAAGACTTTGACAGTTTTAATACATTCTTTGATGCCTATAAAAAACAGTTGGAACATTTTATCAATATCAAAATCAAGGGAAGCAATATCATAGAGCAGATAAATGCCAAATATATGCCTGTTCCACTGCTTTCCCTGGTTACTGAAGATTGTATTAAAAACGCAAAGGATTATAATCAGGGAGGAGCAAGGTATAATACTTCTTATATTCAGGGCGTTGGCATGGGAACCATTACAGACAGTTTATCATCAATAAAATACAATGTGTATGACAACAGCAAAATTTCCATGCAAGATATGATATCAGCCCTTGATAAAAATTTACAGAAAAATGATATTCTGCTTCATAAACTTACCAGCGCACCAAAATATGGTAATGATGATGATTTTGCAGATAATATTCTAAAAATAATTTTTAAAACATTTCACGGGCTTGTCACTGACAGACCCAATGCCAAAGGCGGAGTTTACAGAATCAATCTTCTGCCCACCACCTGCCATGTCTATTTTGGTGAAATCACGGGTGCTCTGCCAGATGGAAGGAAAAAAGGCCTGCCCCTTTCAGAAGGCATATCACCGGTTCAGGGAGCAGACAGGTGCGGCCCCACTGCTGTATTAAAATCAGCAGCCAAGATTGATCATATAAAAACAGGCGGCACACTTTTAAATCAAAAATTCATGCCTGACCTTTTTAAAGATAAAAAAGGCTTTCAATCCATGGTGCATTTAATCCGCTCCTATTTTAAAATGGATGGTCACCATGTGCAGTTTAATGTGGTGGATGTTCAAACATTAATTGAAGCACGCAAAAATCCAAAAGACTACCAGGATCTCATTGTCAGGGTGGCAGGATATTCAGATTATTTTGTAGATCTAACCCCTGCTTTGCAGGAAGAGATTATTCAGCGCACTGTTCACAACATGAATTAATATTTGACAGGCGGTTATACAACACCAATGTTTCCAATTTCTGCGTTGGAACAATTTGCATTATGTAACAACCAGTCGAGAGGTAGTTCTAAAACACCACTCTTTTTTTCTTGACTTGTTTGCCTGGTATTTATAAAAATATATACTTTGTTCGTTTCTGAATTCCAGCAAATATTTTTATAATTTAACTGGGTTCACACAATAGCTTGTTTATTATTAATTATTTTTTTT
>JAOZRI010000442.1 GCA_029940235.1 Desulfobacula sp.
AGTCCTGCATCAATAATGAATATGACATCATCATATTCAATTACCATCATATTAAGACCTATTTCCCCGAGACCGCCAAGGGGTATGATTTTAAGCATAATTTTTTCTCGGGTTATGATTAAAAAACAATACCAAGTTTCTCAAAAATAGCATCAACCTGATCCATGAGCCAGTTACGCTGTTCATTTGTTGCACAACCCATGCAATCGCATTGTATTTTCTTTTTTATTCTCACGAGAAATTCACTTGACAGAGATGTTTCTTCAAGCATCAAAGCAAAAACATGGGGATGGCAATCATTGTGTTCTTTTTGAATATCAGTTAATATTAGTTTATCTAATTTGAGCCAGTATATTCCACCAAGGGGGGAAGATTCCAGATGTTCATCAAGATAATCTTTTAGTTTTTTGTAGTCATTGAGCCGTAGCCCGTCTATTAGATATACTCTCATGCTCAATTTTATTAGCACATATTTATGATGATATGCAACCTGTATCCAATATAAAAGGGAAGTCCTTCAATCCTCTATTTAAACTTTTTTAAGGCATCTTTCAAATGCTGAGTTATCTGTTCGGACAGTTGCCCTGCCTTTTCCAGATTAACTGCAGCATCATTGATACCTTCTTTTTTTGCCCTCCTGGCCCAGGTGAAAAAAGTATCTTTATGGCTGTCATTATGATCAATCCAGTGCCCTAATAGTGTTTCTAATTTCTGTTCAAGGGTCAATTCATGGGAATGGCTGTCATGCACATGGTTATGATCATGGCTGTGAGAATGTCCGTGGTCATGGCTGTGGGCATGATCATGATCGTGATGGTGTGTCATAGTATTACTCCATTTAAATATTTTTTCAGACTCACAGGTTCAGGAGTATATTGATATACAGGTCTCCAGAGACTGTAAGCGTTAAGTTCAATGCCATTATAAATAATTGATACTGGCCTGTCCGATGAAACAACAACAATAATAATATGAGTGTGGTCAGCAGAAAATCTTAAAGCAGAGTTGTATCTTGCACCCCTTGCCATATTTTCCCAGTTAATAGCTTTTCCATCCAATAGACATCCAAAACCATGTATGTACAAATCTGATGTTATATGAACAGCACCATCTATTTTTAAAAGTGAACAGGTAAATTGCAGATTTTTTGTCTCCATAAGGGTTAGGGGAGGGTCCAGTACGTGACCTGACAAACGTACTGGTATATCGTTAAGATCAATTACCAGTGTGCAGCCATGCCTGCCTTTTGCTGCACTGTTCACAAGATTGGAAACAACTTGAAACAGAAGAGTGGCCTCTTCTGTGTCAAGGTTGGAATCCATTAAAATCTCTTCAAGCTCAACCATTTTAGCTTCCCTTGTGGTTGAATGGAAACTGCCATCAAAAAAAGAGGCTATTTTTTTGTCCCCAAGTTTTAAGAATCCGTGATCTCCTCTAAATTCTGCTGTAATGGCAAAATCAGGAATATCATAGTCAGTAACTCCAATAATGGTACATCCGTCGGAAACCAGTTTTCTCTGTGAATTTTCAACTGCCACAAGAAGCTTTCTGACATGTTTAATATTACTGATCACAGGACGTTCATTTTTTTGAATTTTAGTGATAAATGGTATCTCTTCAAGTCTCTGGGGATCTGTAAAAAAAAGAGTTCCTCTTGCCCAGGCTCCCTCTTCGCGTATTTTTGATATATTTAAAATATAATTTAAAACAGGTGGTATTAAAATTTTAGAATCAAACCCGAGATTTTCTTCTCTTTGATCAACAATATAATCTGCAATGGCCTGTAAAGAATAATTTTTAAGCACATAATCAGAGGAATTTATGGCAGAAGTTGTTGAATTATAATCATGAACCAGCAGGCTTGCAGCCTGTTCGAGCCATCTTTTTGTAGGTTGGATTGAACACATATCAGGATGGTGATCGGTCAACCACATCTGATAAAAAAAATCACTTGAACATCCGGCATAGGATATTAATCCTGACAAAGATAACTCATTTTCAGGGATCATAAATCCCTGGGGTTGACAACTGATTTTTCCTTTAACATCCTTTTTCCATTCAGCATGATTATCGTAAAATACCTCTTTGAGTTTTGACTCATGACCCCTTAAAATATTTTGAGGATCAAAAATTTTGACAGGATCATCTTCATTGGCAGCAAAAACCAGGGCCACCCTGCTGGAATTTGAATATTTGGAAAGTCCCTCTTCAACTCCTTTTAAAATATTAGTGATACACAATTTCTGATAAAACATGTCGCTCATTTATTAATAACCTGATTTTTTAACACATTAACGTTTTTTTACAGCCTGTCGACAGGCTGTTACATAATGCAAATTTTTTCAAGTTCAAGGCGGAAAATAAATTT
>JAOZRI010000443.1 GCA_029940235.1 Desulfobacula sp.
TCCAAAAGATTTTGGGACATTGTGTCAAGCAGTACAGGATCAACATGGGCAATGGATGAACTCGTTTTTTCAAGGGTGCGACCGATGCGGGTTCTAAACCCGTATTCACTGTATATTTCCCATTCGATCCGTTTATGTACCTGATGCTTCAAGTCAGAACCTTTGGGAAGGCTCCCGTCCTTTTTTAATTTAGCATAGTCTGGAAGCCACGCCATATTCTGTCCAAGAAATGTTGAAATAAACCTGTTCTCATCCATTTTATTCGACCAGTACCTGATAAATTTTTCTGGCACCAGATCAAGAGAGATGCCTTTTGTATCTCTGTCCAGAAAATCAATGATAAAATGCTGCAAAGCGCCTCTGAAATTAAAACGAAATGTCCTTCCCTCAAAAAAGCCGGCCCGATGGGCTGCATCCTGTACAGAGTCTGAAAAAGTTAAAAGTTTTTTGTCATCATTAAAGGTGGAAGAATACAATTGCGCAATCAATACACTGGTCAGACTGGCCGCTCTTGATCCGAGAATGGTAAGGCTGTTATACCCCCCGCAATAAGGGCAGTTGTGCGTACCAAAAAGCCGGTCGTTTCTTCGGGTTCTCGTGTTTGGAATGAAAACAGGTATCATTGTGCTGCCGCCGCAATTGGGGCAGTCATTTTTATTTTTCCCTGAAATCAGATGAAGGCAGTCCGGGCACAGGAAATTGAATAATCCATCCATGAGAAGCTGTGTCGGATCTTTCTTTTCTGGAAAGATAAAGCACACTTTGGGATCATTCTTAAAAAATGCAATATAGAATGATTGAAGATCCGGATTAATTTCACTGTCCATCTCCCGTTTAAGGCCTGCCCACCCCATGCTGTTGCAATCCCTGCAATGGATAAGGGGCAAATGCTTTTTTAACTGCTCTTCATTCAGATCATCAGCAAAATTGATACAAGGTTTTAAAGAGACTTCACCCACCATGCGCCGAAGCTCCCTCATCCAGTGTTGATACCTGACATGGAGAAAGGGAGAAATTTTATCATTTATTTTGATTCGTGCAATGGAGACAAGGGCCAGAAGGCTTGCAAAAAGATTTATTTTATGCTTTGGTGCAAACGATCTTAAATTGGCAGTACATTTTTCCAGCTCAAATAATACATCCCCATAACTTCTGCTTTCACCCTTGAGCACCTTGAGCAGGTTCTGGAAAAAACTGTGGCCCTTAAGTTTTTCACCCAGTTCAAACCGCCATTCCATATCTTCAAAATCTTTTTCCAAAAGGACTTCATTAAACCAGAGCTGGTACTGCATCAGAGTGTAAGCTTTGAAATTGTCATAGCTGTCAGGGTTTAATCTGTCCATTAAATCAGGCGAGACAAGATCCACCCGTGTGATCATACTTTTTTCTAAAAATTCACCTGGTGAAATTCTGGATTCAGTGATCACGGCATTTTCATTAAAAGGTTCTCCAAACACCTCCCGGGCATATTCAACAAGACAATCCTTTTGTTTTTCACTGCCAAGGGTGGCTGATGTCCCTATACAGCATAGAAAATTTTCCGGTGTATTCAGACGAGCCTTCAACCTGCGGACAAGACAGGCAAGATCCGATCCTTGAGCCCCGTCAAACGTATGCAGTTCATCAACGACCAGAAATTGAAGCGTTTCAGGTCCGGCTTGTGACCATAAAGGGTAATCCTTTGCCCGTATGAGCAGATAGTCCAGCATTTTATAATTTGTCAACAGAATATCCGGCGGATTTGCCCTTAATGTCTCTTTGTGGGTGATGATAAAATCAGGCCCCATCACCATGTGGGGTTCTTTTTCACTCTGCCCGACATACAGCCCTGCTGTAACCATCCCTTTTAAATTCGGATTATCGTATATGGCTTTGGCAAGACGCTGGGCCTGGTCTGTGGCAAGCGCATTCATGGGATAAATAAATATTGCCTTAATGCCGGGCTCACCCCTGTGCTGATAGCAAAAATTGAGTACAGGATATAAAAAGCTCTCTGTTTTACCCGAACCGGTTCCAGTAGCAACAATAGTGGATCTTGGTTTTTTACCTGAAAGACGTTTAAAGGTTTGTTCCTGATGAAGATGGGGCGAGAAACTCATGGGAACATCTATAAAATAATCTGGTCTTCCCGACCCTTTTTTAAACGGAAGCTGGATTGATAAATAAGGGCCTTTAAATACTTTGTCATCTTCAGATAACAAGTCATCAACAACCCCGTGGAAAAATGGAGTGGACACAGGAAAGGTGGTCTTTAAAAAATCCTCTACGCCTTGTTTCAACTGTTGTGAAAGTATGGAAGGTATCATGGCTGCTTTTTCTTCTTATCTGTTTCAGACAGCTTCACAAGCACTTTCCAATA
>JAOZRI010000081.1 GCA_029940235.1 Desulfobacula sp.
AACTTCAAAGGAGACAAGGGCACCCATGCCAATCCAGGCAAGTTGTTTTTCATCTCTCTTTGTTCCTGGTTTTGCCAGAACTTTTTTATGCTCGCCATGATCAATTTTTAAGATCTCAAGGCGTTTTCCTGCAATAAAAACAGTGTCTCCAACATCCATCTGCCCGACAATAGATTTTGGGATATCTGCAATTGGTTTATCAGAAACTTCAAGGATATACTCTTCACTCACTTCCGGGAAATTGCCCCAGATTTTATACTCAAATAGGTGTTCTCTATATTGCCATCCTCCTTTAAAAAGCCCTGGAATATCTAAGGCAGACAACCATCTCTTTTTTTTAAGGGATAAAAATATATTAGATAAAATATTGGAGTGTTCAGGAAAAAGAGATTCCATGGATTTAACAGAAAGCTGTTTTTTTTCATAAAGGCAGGATATTATCTGCTGGCTTAAAACACTTGGCAAAATTTTTTGAATTGGTGTTTCAACCTTGCCCTGTTGTGATAGTTCAAGCAGTGCCAGAAAACGTATAGCCTGGGTATGGGCATTAGCACCTCTACAGATTCCCCAGACATTGATTTTGTTTTTACGGCGGTTTGACCTGCCTGCACGCTGGAGAAAAGAGCTGACAGATCCTGGAGGCTCATATAAAAGAACTGCATCAACATCCCCAACATCAATACCAAGTTCAAGTGTGCTTGTGGCAATGCAAAGAGCATGGGAATCTTTACGAAATCTTTTCTCTGCCTCTTTTCGTTCCAAAGGCTTCAGGTTTGAATAGTGAAGCTGGGATAAACCTTTAAAAGCACCGGTCTGACTCAAGATGCTGAACACCCTGTCACAAGTTCCTCTGCTGTTGGCAAAAATCAGTATTTTTTTATAATGCCAGGTTTCATAAAGATCATTGATCAAAGCGGGCAGTTCTCTATCTTCGTTTCTAATATGGATCAATCTTGCAATAATTTTTCTTTTGACACTGTCAATAATGTGTTGTGATAATTTATCAAATCCCAAGCAATCAATGATTTGATCCTTATGGGCAATGGTTGCTGACATTGCTATTTTTTGAAGTTTGCAGCCTGTTCTTCGTTCAAGTCGGCTGAATAAAAATGCAAGATGGCACCCTCTGTACTGGTGAACAAGTTGATGAACTTCGTCAATTATTACTGTTTTAATGCGTGCAAGAAAACCTTTGATATCTGCATTGGAACTTCCAAGCATTACATCAAGAGACTCTGGTGTAGTAAGCATGATATCTGGAATAGTTGTTAAAGAATTTTTAATATCACCTGTACGAATGGCAAGTTTTAGTTCAAGACGCTCTTTAATAATGGATTCAAATCTTCGTTTTAAATCCATGGCAAGGGCTTTTGTGGGAATGATATATAAAACAGAGCTTTTCTTGTGGGATAAAATTACCTGTTCAAGACAAGGTGCAAGCACAGCTTCACTTTTACCTGTTCCTGTTGCTGATTGAATAATCAGATCTTCTCCATTGAGTATTGGATCAATGGCCTGGCTTTGCACTTTGTGCAAACCTGCAAAGGCACCATAAAATGCACGAAAAGTATTGGGGAGCTTTAAAAGTGGTGTTTGATGATAGTTATTCCTGGTCATTATGAGTCACTAATATAATGTATTGTAATGCCATCCTTGTACTTGGTAAAAGTATCAGGTTTTTGGTCAGGCGCTAATCAAATTACAATTTTATTGCAATTTTTGTTGTTCCATATCAAGAATATTTACTGTTAATTTAAATTTCAGGCGGGTTTCAGCTGTTGTATGTTTTTGTAATTCCTGATTGATTTTATTTTGCATTAAATCCATGGAAGGTTTCCAGTTATAGGCAAGACCATGGATAGTAACAAGACGCTGGATTAAAGTTTTCCACTCTTTTGATGAAAGGCCGTGAAGTCTTAATTTTTGAATATCTTTCCACTCTCCATGATAATTCTTATCAAAATATAAATTTTGCTTGTCCAGGTTATTGCTGCTTTGAGCGTGCAGACTGTTACTGTTTTTATTGTCTCTATTCTTATATTTTTTTTTAGGGGGTTTTACTCTCTTGTAATCTTCATATTCAAGCTGGGCAAAAAAATCATTTGTAAATGCAAAGACAGGAAATAATCCATCTGATCTTATTCCCGGTTTGATTTCAGGAAAAAAAATTTTATCAAGAAGCTTATAGCTTTTTGACCGGCAGATAATATTATTTTGAACAATGGATTCACCTTCATCAAAAAGCACCACCCATCCTCTATACCCAATTTTTTTAAAAAGTTTGCCCATCCCGAGCACCATATCAAGATAGTCATCAGATTTTTTGCAAACCAGTGATTTGTTTTTATAAAAATCAACTTCTCTGTATTTAAAAACTGAACTCAGCCGCCAGGCTGGAATGTTTTTACCAAGAAGAGCATTCTTAAGAATCCAGGGAAACGAACCTGGTTGGAATCTGGCATGTTTTTTAAGTTTTCTTTTTTTTAAACCAATTGCCATGTTGTTTTGCGCCATGGCAGTTAAAATACATTGAAATTTGTGGGGTATTATTTCAGGGATCAGATTTTTCAGGGTTTTATTTTTATTTTCCGGGAGAGAAAGCCACTGTTTTGCTTTGTTTTTCCACATGTTTGCAAAGGAAGTTTGCTGGTCAGGGAAAGATAAATTTTCCATTAAAGATCTATAAACGATATTAAAATTATGAAAGCATACCTGTACAGGGTCAAGATTTATGTAACTTACCACAAAATTTTGATTTAAAGCCTGCTGTTCAATATAATTCAGAGTATGGGATTTGCCTTGGCCATAGGCACCGCAGACACATAAATGAGTGGATTTTGTTTTATCATTTGTTGTTGTAGTATTTGTCTTTTCAGCTGTACTTTCCATATTTGAGGCCAGATCTGGAACTGAATTTTTGATAAAGGTTTGATGAAAAATTTGATCAAGTTTCTCTTCATTCGTTGTAAGCAACTGTACACCAAAAGAGTCAAAAAGCCCTTCACGTAGACGTTCCAGTGTTCTTCTGATTTGAAAATTGTTAAATTTATTGCTACTGCCATTACTATTACTCTTGGTTAATACAGCTTGAGAACTATGATTATTCATTTCTACTGACTATCCCAGGAAGGTTGTACCTTTTCAAGTTTTTCACTCTCCATCTCCTTTTTAGTCTCCTGGATCTGCTGCTCCATCTCTATCTCTTCAGGCAGCTGCCCCTGTTCTGCCATATCAAGTATACGAATGACCTGTTTAATATAGAGACGTACCTCACTTAAAACGCCCATACGTTTTTGATTTGTGCATATATCCTGAAGAATTTTATCAACTACAATATCTTTTGCATCCCATCGATATGAACTTCCATGGATTGTTCTTAAATTTTTTCCAAGCTCAATTAACTCCTCGGCTTTAAGAGGTGTACGGTGAATATCAACCAGAACACCCCTGTAATTGAGTCTTGTGGAATCTCCAATTGTCCGTATCCGGCTCCACAAAGCATCATAGAATTTAAAACCTTTTTCAGAAGTCAGGATATCAGGAATGATTGAAAAAAAGATGTGAATGTATTCAGATGATTCACTATTGTCAATGAGAAGACGTACATTTTCATAGGCTGCATTTCGAATGGAAGCACTCTGTGCCATCACTGTTTCCATCTCATCCATGAGCAGGATAAGACCTTTATGTCCTGTCTTGCGCAAAAATAGGATGAGAGAATTTAAGAACTGTCTGCTATTGGTTTTATTCAAAAATTCATAAATTTGAAATGGCTTGAGTTCTCTCTTGGTTACTTTGCCTCCTTCAAACCAGTGCATGAGAATTTCAAGATCAGCTTCCCTGTTATTTTCCATATCAGTTTTAATGGGTGCAAAATGGTTATTTACAAGCGCAATAAGGCCATTGGCAAAATTAATATCCATACCCTGGATATCCCGAAGTTCAGCAGCAAGGGCTGCTCTGTTATCTGCTTTCTTAAGGCTTTTATCCTTGTTTTTGATAGTTGCAAGGGCTTCAAGCCAGGCTTCCAGCAGATTTCTAATACCGATGCCTTTAAAATCACCCCGCAGTTGACGTACGATTGTCTGATAAACAACTTCAAATTTGTGGATAGGAACTTCCCTTGTGAGTATTACAAAGGAGACAGCAAATTTTTTTTCCATGGCAAGATGCCGAATTAAAGACATAAAGTGGGTCTTGCCATCCCCATAATCACCACTGATAAATCTTACTTTTGAACCACCTTCACTAATGTAATGGTCAAAATCATCTTCGATAAAGGAAAACCATTTTTTACGCCCCACAGTGAAGAGCGGAACATATTCCATTGGTACTGTACCTTTTCTCAACTCTTCAATAATGGCACGAGCCTCAAATGGTTTTAATTTATTAATCTCATTTTGTGATATCATGATTATTCTTCCCCTGGTTTTTAAATACTATCTGACACTATCAGTTATTTTGAAAACAAATTCCTGTAAATCTTCTATCTTCGCCATAGCTGTCTATAAGCCATAAGCCAAAACCTCTTCCAGGATCAAGTTGAAGGCTGTATCCTTTAGATGTTCCACCAATACGAGCATCAAAATAACGCCAGAGATCAACGGAAAACTGTTCTAAACTGTAACCCTTGAATTTGGATTTATCCATGTTTGTGAAAAAAGTTTTAGTCTGTAAGGAGATCACATATTCAAGATAAAATTTTTTGATTGGGATAATATGTCCTGTTGCAAGATTCTCTTTTTTGAGTATATCTGCATATACCTGATAGAGGGAATCAATAAATTTTTGGGGATCATATGGTTTGTCATAAAGCTGGCGTTTCAGCTGTCCGATTCTCGTAACAATACGCCTTGGATCAATGGATTTTAAAATTTTTTTATTGATTTTTGTGATTCTGCCATTAAAATCTATCTCGCCTTTGATACCTTTTAAAGATGAAAATCTTGGAAAATCAATATCAATCTCAAGTTCTGCGTCTCTGCAAAGATTTTTTAAATTCTCAATGACCTGAATCCTGTATTTTTCAACTTTTTCGTTAGCATAGACTTTTAAAGATTCAAAAACAGGAGCACACTCCTTAAGATCCTGATCTATCTTGATCTCTTCAGATAGATTTGTTTTCAAGGCTTCATCAAGTTTGATAAAGTCATCTCTTCCGGCAAAGCGAATGCACTGTTTAATAAAATTAGCTTTTTTTTGCTGAATATTAAGATCTTTTTGAAACGGTTGGACAATCTTTTTTAAATCGTCTTGAATATTTTCAAGAAAAGTATCATTTTCCATATTGCATAGCCTTTTTTAGTCTGTTATTTTTAGTCTGGCATTTTAATATTTGTGATAGATAACACAAATCAAATTCTAATTAAATGACTTTTTGTAATTCTTGATTGAGAAAAATCGGCGTTTTTATCTTGCTTGACAAAATTCTATTATTTGTCATATTGTCATTATTCAATTAAAGTCTGTTTGTTTGTATGAAAGTCTAAAAAAGAATAATAAGTGACTTTCATGTTTTGTTGCGGGCAAAGGTGGCCGAATGACTTAATCTGCCTGTGGCTGTTATTAATAATTAAGGAGGAAATCATGAAAATTGATGTTAAAGCTTTGATAAATTGTACAATAGTAGTTTTAATGGCATTATTATTTTCAGGCTGCTTTGGTGATACTTTTTCACGCAAACCTGAGGATGGAAAATCAGACGTCCAACCAAAATCCAGAAAAACCACGGCAGTCTATTATGATTTTGAAGATGTGTTGATCCCCATGGAGTTAAAAGTTGTACAGGGTAAAACTGTTGTAATCTCCACACCTGGATTTACTTCTGGTATTATTACATTAAAAGGCAGAGTTGATAGACGGTCACTGTTTAATTTTTTTAACAATAATATGCAAAAAGATAACTGGACTGTCGTCAGCCAGTTAAAGTCTCCTGGTACAACAATTATGGTATTTCAAAAAATTTCAAGAACTGCGGTTATTACAATTAGAGATGAACAGTTTAATACCTTTGTTGAAGTCGGTGTGGCACCAATAGTTTCCGGAGGTGCTCAAGCAACAGGTTTTTCCGAATCAAGTATTATAGAATAATTTAAGATAGAGTAGTGAATTTTAAGAATAAGAATATTCTTCTTGGAGTTACAGGCGGCATTGCTGCATATAAAGCTGTTGAACTTTTAAGATTATTGAAAAAAGCAGGAGCCAATGTCAATGTAGTCATGACCCACAGTGCAAAAAAATTTGTGGGCAGGACTACATTTGAAGTTTTGTCGGAGAACAAGGTTTTACTTGATCTGTTTTCAGATACTGAATCCTCAGTAACACATATTGATCTTGCCACAAATGCTCACGCAGTTCTTATTGCTCCTGCAACTGCAAATATTATTGCAAAACTTGCCCAGGGTATTGCAGATGATGCTTTGACAACTACCATGCTTGCCGTTACATCTCCTGTGATGATTTGTCCTTCCATGAATAGTGATATGTATGCAAATATTCGGGTACAGAGGAATCTTGATATTCTTGAAGAGGATGGATTTAATATTCTTGACCCTGATTCAGGTGTTCTGGCCTGTAAGAGTGTCGGAGCAGGAAGACTGCCAGATCCCTGGTTTATTTTTGACAGATTTGAGGCAATGCTGGTGAAAAAGGATTTAAAGAATAAAAAAATTCTTATTTCTGCCGGCCCCACTGTTGAGGCTATAGATCCTGTCAGGTTTGTCAGTAACCACTCTTCGGGCAAAATGGGTTATGCAATTGCACAGGCTGCGGAAAAAAGGGGAGGGCAGGTAACCATGGTTTCAGGACCTGTCAGTCTTGACCCTCCTGTCGGAGTTGAGTGCATTGATGTTGTAAGCTGTGAAGAGATGGCTCAACAGATGCTTTCACATCTTCCTGGATCTGATATTATTATAAAGGTTGCAGCAGTGGCAGATTATAAACCCGTGGATCCTGCAGATAATAAAATAAAGAAAAAAGATCATGGTAAAAATATAGCCATATCATTGATAGAGAATCCTGATATTATAAAACTCATTGGAGCTAAGAAAACAAAAGAGCAGTTCCTTGTGGGATTTGCAGCAGAAACCAATGATCTTGAAAAAAATGCATTATTGAAAATCAAGAAAAAAAATCTTGATATGATTGCCGCCAACCTTGTTGGCTCTTCTGATTCAGGATTTAAAGCAGATACAAACAAAGTTAAACTTTTTTCCAGGGATGGTTCATCTCTTGATATTCCTTTAATGGAGAAGAGCAAACTTGCCAACATCCTTTTAGATCATATTATTGAAAAAATTGGATAGAGTTCAGTATGAATAGTGATGTCCAAAAAGGGCCAGATTCTGTAAAAATTCAATTTTCCAGGGTAATTAAAGATTTTTCCCAATATCTCTCTTTTCAGAAAAATCATGGAAACAGATTTTTTGCAATTTCAAAGGAATCTGAATCTTTGATGGAAAAATGGGGAGAAACGAGTCAGTCACAAGAGCCTTTTTTTTTCCAGGGCAGTGAAAATGCAGATATCTTTATTATTGACAGTGGAACAGCTTTTTTTAAAGGCAAAAGCGGTGAGTTGTTAATCAAGATTATTGCAGCCATGAAGTTGACAACAGATTGTGTATTTATCTGTAATGCAGGTGATGTAAAAGCTGTTGATGAAAAAATAAAAATAGTTGCTCCCAGAGTTATCATTACCCTTGGCTCAAAAGCAGTTCAATTATTATTGGATATAAAGCAGCCCCTGGAAAAATTTCAAGGCAAATTTCATGAATATGATGGCATTAAAGTCATGCCAACCTTTCATCCTTCCCTGCTTTTAAAACATAAAGAGTATAAACGTCATGTGTGGGAAGATATGAAGCAGGTTATGGAATATACAGGCATTAGATATGGAGCCTGATGACTTCATAGAATCTGGCAGCCTTCTGATAATTGACAGCTTTATTGATGCCCTTAAAGCAGAAAAAGGATACTCTGTGCATACGTGCCGAGCATATCGTTCAGATGTTTTAAATTTTATCGGTTTTGTTTTACAAGATCAAAAAATTAAAAAGAGTGCTGACAAGAAGATCTTTCTAAAACAGATAAGATCCCTTGATAAAAATACCATAAGAAAATATCTTGCCATACTTGTAAGATCAGGAAAATCCAAGCGCACTATTTCAAGGAAACTGTCATCTCTTAAGGCATTTTTTGATTATTTGATAAAATTTGGAACTATTAAGACAAATCCAGCTGACATGATACCTTTTCCAAAACTTGAGAAAACCATACCAAAGTTTATTAATATTGAAGATCTGTTCAAGCTTCTTGATTCTATCAAGACAGATACACTGCTTGATAAAAGAAATCTTGCCATGTTTGAAACCTTTTACTCCACAGGGATGCGGGTGTCAGAGATGGAAGGCTTGAACATGGAAAATATTGACTTTAAAAGGCAAATGATTAAAGTCTTTGGAAAGGGTTCAAAGGAGAGGATTGTACCGGTGGGTAAAAGAGCTTTAACAGCCATAAGAAATTACAGAAGGTGTTTAAAAGAAAATTTTATTCCTGTTTTTTTAAATAAGAATTTTTCACGATTAAGCTCCAGATCCATTCGGCGGACTCTGGATATATTAGTTAGAGAGTGTGGATTGAATATGCCTGTTTCACCCCATACCCTGCGCCACTCCTTTGCTACGCATATGCTGGATTCCGGAGCAGATTTAAGGGGGATCCAGGAGATTCTGGGTCATGCAAGCTTATCCACAACTCAAATTTATACCCATGTGAGTATGGATAAGCTTATGCAGGTTTATGACAAGGCACATCCAAGAAGCTGATGTTTG
>JAOZRI010000444.1 GCA_029940235.1 Desulfobacula sp.
AGGTCTTATTAAAAAGTTCACGACCCTGTAGCAGCTTTTTTTCCCATTTGCCCTCTTTTAAAGATTGTGTAGCTCTCGGGATATTTCTTGTAAGTGCCATCATCATTGAAATGGCATGTTCTGCAGTTGTAACAGTGTTACCGCCTGGAGTATTCATGACTGCCACACCTTTTTTTGTGGCGTGTTCAATATCAACATTATCAAGGCCGATTCCAGCCCTTGCAATAACCTTAAGGTTTGTTGCAGCATCAAGAATTTCTTTTGTAACCTTGGTTGCACTCCTGATGGCAAGAGCATCATAATCACCTATGATCGCCTTTAACTCTTCAGGGGAAAGCCCTGTATTTACATCAAGTTCAATCCCTTCCTGGTTTTCAAAAATTTCAAGACCGGGTTCACCCATTACATCACTGACAAGAACTCTCATTATTTATTCTCCTTTGCAAAGCTTTCCATAAATTTTATCAAAGCATTTATACTTTCCATGGTTGCTGCATTATAGATTGATGCCCGACAGCCTCCTACTGATCTGTGCCCTTTTAATCCGCCAAATCCGTTCTCCATAGCTTTTGCCACAAATAATTTTTCTAAATCTTCTGAAGGAAGGCGAAACGTCACATTCATCAAAGATTGTGAATCTTTTTGTGCAGTAGCCCTGTAAAAGGAACCTGAATTCATATAATCATATAAAAGCCCAGCTTTTTGTTTATTATACGCTTCAACTTTTTCAAGCCCACCCATCTCCTCTTCTATCCATTTTAATACAAGGTCAATTGTATAAATCCCAAAGCAGGGAGGTGTATTGTACATGGAGTTTTTTGATGAGTATGTAGAATATTTTAACATGGACGGCAGATTCTCATTTGCCATGTCAAGCATATCCTGTCTGATGATAACCATGCATGTTCCAGAAGGTCCAAGATTTTTCTGGGCCCCGGCATAAATCATCCCGAATTTTTCCATATCAAGGGGGCGTGAAAAAATATCAGAAGACATATCACAGATAATTGGAACTTCTTTTGTATCTGGAAAATCATGGAACTGTGTGCCTTTGATGGTATTATTGGATGTCAGATGTACAAATTTAGCATTATCGGAAAATTGAATATCCTTTGGGATATAGGAAAAATCCCTATCTTCAGAAGAAGCCACAACATTATGATTTTTATTTAAAATTTTTGCTTCGTTAATAGCTTTTGTTGACCATGTGCCGGTATTGACATAATCAGCAGTATCATCATTGGAAAGAAAGTTCATGGGAATCATGGCAAATTGAAGGGAAGCTCCGCCTTGAATAAAAAGAACATGAAATTTGTCATCAAGGTTTAAAAGTCTTTTTGCCCGTTCAACTGCGTCATTTATCACATTGTCAAAATACGATGACCTATGACTTACTTCTGTAATAGACATACCAGAGTTGTCAAAATTTAAAAAAGAAGTTTGTATTTCCTGTAAAACCTGTAAAGGTAGTGCAGCAGGCCCTGCATTGAAGTTATAAATCCGTTGTTGTGTCACTTTTTTATCTCCTTTTCATTTTAGATCTATTGTGTGCCCGATTGAAAATTATTTCTGTTGGCACGATTTGGTACTCTACTAATATCAGCTTAAGATTGTATACTGTATACAATCTTAAGCTGTCAAGATGTTTATTTTTTGCACTAATTGTGTTCTCTTGTTTTGTGAAACTCAATATCAGGCCACTCTTCCATGGTAAATCCCAATTGATAAACACTTGTTGTTAGAAAGGTCAGCCATCCTTCAGCATCCAGAGTTAGATTTGGCTCATTTCTCTTTTTAAAGTCCTTTAGTATTTTTTTATCTTTGCTTGTTACCCATCTTGCAACAGAAAAATCAATGGTTTCATACCCTGCATTAACATTATATTCAGCTTTGAGTCTTGCCATTGTAACATCAAACTGCAGTATTCCCACTGCCCCGATAATATATAAATTACCGATTAAAGGTTTAAAAACCTGTATTGTTCCCTCTTCTGACAGTTGGGTCAAACCTTTTTGCAGAGCTTTTGCCTTCATGGGATCTTTTAATATAACCCTTTTAAAATGTTCAGGAGCAAAACTTGGAATACCCAGAAATTTTAAAGGTTCCTTGGATGTAAAAGTATCACCTATTTTAATTGTTCCATGATTATGTATTCCTATTATATCCCCAGGAAAGGCAGTCTCTACATTGCTTCTCTCCTGTGCCATAAAAATTGTTGCATTGGAGATTTTTATATCTTTGCCTATTCTGTGGTGCTTTACCTTCATGCCTTTCGTAAATTGACCTGAGCAAATCCTGAAAAATGCAATTCTGTCCCTGTGCTCGGGATCCATATTTGCCTGGATTTTAAATG
>JAOZRI010000445.1 GCA_029940235.1 Desulfobacula sp.
TAACAAAATCTTCTTCAGATTTAAGTGATCTTTCATCCTCCATGTCCAAAGGTGCGGGTAATGTGACAGGAAAATCTGAATCAGTTGCAGCAGCAGCAGAAGAGATGAGTGCCAATATGAATTCAGTGGCAGCAACGTCGGAGCAGGCTGCAACAAACATCAATACTGTTTCCATTGCAACGGATGAAATCAACTCATCCATCAATGAGATTGCCAAAAATTCTGAAACAGGTAATTCTATCACCCGGGAAGCTGTAGAGAAAGCAGGGAGTGCGACAGAGAGAGTTAATGAACTTGGCAGCGCTGCCAGAGAAATCAGCAAAGTTACAGAAGTGATTTCTGAAATATCAGCACAGACTAATCTTCTCGCATTAAATGCCACAATAGAAGCTGCAAGAGCAGGAGAAGCAGGTAAAGGTTTTGCTGTTGTTGCAGCAGAGATTAAGCAGCTGGCCATCCAGACCACAGAAGCCACCAATGATATTAAAAAACGTATTGAAAGTATTCAAAGCTCAACTTCAGATACAGCACATGAAATTGAAGGCGTTACAAAAATTATTGGAGATATCAATGAGATTGTTAGTACCATTGCAGCAGCAGTGGAAGAGCAGTCAGCCACCACAAAGGAGATTTCCCAGAATATGGGACAGGCAGCTACTGGATTGCAGGAAGTCACTGAAAACGTAGCTCAAAGCAATAATGTATCCAGTGAAATTGCCAAAGACATAAATGAGGTTAATGCCAGTAGCAGTGAAGTTTTAAACAGCTGCGAGCTTGTCAACACAAACAGTGGAGAACTAAAAAAACTTGCCACAAACCTGCAGGAACTTGTCAGTCAATTTAAGCTTTAATTAGTTATGGGTGATGGATAAAATATTGTTTGTGCATTTTTATTCATCATTCAAATTTTACTATTGTCATAAAACAACCTTTTAAAAGGAGTTAATCATGGTCAAAAAAACATTAATCAGCATTCTTGGTCTTATCATTATTTCATGCTTTACAGCCAATGTATTTGCAGAAGGGCTCTCACCCCAGCTTTGCAAAGATAAAGTAATAACAGCGACTAAACTTATTGCAGCAGAGGGTGAGGCAGCATTTGCAAAAATCAAGGATCCAGAAGGTGAATTCAGATTTGCAGGCGGGCAAGGCTATATCTGGATACAGGACCTTAATCCAACTATGATTATGCATCCCATTAAACCATCTCTTGACGGAAAGGATTTATCAACACTTCAGGATAAAAATGGGGTTCTATTTTTCATAGCTTTTAACGAAATTGCTGAAGAGAATGCCGCAGGAGGATGGGTAGGATATCTCTGGCCTAAACCAGGTGCTAAAGAGGTCTCTCCAAAAGTTTCTTTTGTTAAACTTGTAGAATACAATGGAAAAGAATATGTGGCAGGGTCAGGAATGTATGATGTAACATCAGCAGATATTAAAAAACAATTCCCCAAAGATGCTGTTTACGAAGATTAAATTAATTGTTAATTTAAAAAATTATAAATTTATGAGCAGTGAGGGATAAAATTCTAAATCTATTTACCCCTTGCTGCTTATATATTCGAACAGACTCTAAACCATATCAAATCTAGAAAACTGCATGGAAAATGTACCTCTGCCCTGGCTGACAGAGCGAAGGGCTGTGGAGTATCCAAACATTCTGGCAAGGGGTGCCACAGCTTTTACAACCTGAATATCTGATTTTGAAAGTATTGCTTCTATTTTACCGCCCCGCGCATTTAGATCAGATATGGCATCACCCATATAGGCATCAGGGACAAAAATTTCTACGTCCATTATAGGCTCAAGCAGGGATAGAGAAGCTTTCTCCATGGCATTTTTACATGCCATGGATGCACACACTGAAAATGCAAGTTCCGAGCTTCTCTCATCAAAGCTGCCATTTATAAGCTTAATTGCAACATCAACAAGGGGATAACCTTTAAGAAATCCTCCTTCAAGGCTTTCCCGAACTCCTTTTTCTATCGTGGGAAGATATTGTGCAGGAATTTGATCATCACTTACTTTTGAGTCAAAAGTAATGCCATCGCCACGATGTAATGGTTCAAGAGAAATAGTGATATTTGCAAAATGCATCTTTCCTGAGATCTCTTTTTCAAAAACTGCACTGCCACTGGCTTTTGATTTAAGAACTTCTCTGTAAACAACCTGGGGGTTTCCAACATTGACATTGGTTTTAAACTCTTTGAGCATCCTTGAAATAATAATCTCAAGATGAAGTTCACCCATGCCAGATAATATTGTCTGGCCAGTTTCATCATCTTTTCTCACTTTTAAGGTTGGGTCTTCTATCATGAATTTTTCAAGGACATCATCAAGTTTTTCCTG
>JAOZRI010000446.1 GCA_029940235.1 Desulfobacula sp.
ATACCATGGAAAAAACAAACCAAAACAATAAATATACCTGTAATGAATACAGAGAAGAGATGATCCTTCTTGGATTGCAAAAAAGACTAGCCTCAAACAAGTTAAACCCTGAAGAGAAAGAAAACCTTTTAATGGAAATTGCAAAGGTTGAAAAGCAGATGGGAATAGATTAAGATATTTCATAAATTTTGAATGCTCAATTTTTACTAACCGCCATGTGGAGGATTTGGTTATCTGCCACATAACAAAGCATGAAAGAATCAAGGTCGTTGGCTATTCTTTCATATAAAAGGAGTTATTGATAAATTGAAAATTGTAGTCCCCCTCAATTCGAAAATATAAACTAATGGCAACCTAAAAATCAGAAACTTAAAAATTATGTGAGATACCATGGCAATGGAGACAAACAACAACTCAGATAAATCGTCAAATCTTAAATTATATCATGAGTTAATGGCCAACAAGGTCGGTGAAATTCTTCTTGTATCCTGCCCCTATGATGCCTTTATCATGGAGGAAGAGGGTCGTCTTTCAACAAGAATTATTAATGAATACAAAGGACTGAACCTCTCCAAGCCCCCGCGTCTTACATGGGTGGCTTCTGCCATGGATGCCTTTTTAATGCTTAAAACAAAAAAATTTGATCTGATTATTGCCATGCCAAGCCTGGATGGCACAGATGTGTATTCCTTTGGAGCACAAGTTAAAAAAATATATTCTGATCTGCCTTTTTTCATGCTGTTGCACAATACCTGTGATATTGATCATTATATCTGCCAGGATAATTCTGCAATCATTGATCGAACCTATATCTGGGGTGGGAATACCGATCTTTTACTGGCTATTATCAAAAATTTTGAAGATGAGATGAATGTTGCATTTGACACTCAAAATGCAAGTGTCAGGGTGATCATCATGGTGGAAGATTCACCATATCACTACTCCTCTTTTTTGCCGGTGCTGTATAAGCAGATAGTGTTGCAGACCCAGTCGGTTATTGATGATTCAATTAATGAAGAGCACAGGTTACTAAAAATGCGTGGCCGTCCCAAAATATTGCTTGCCCATAATTACGAAGAGGCCATGGCACTTTATGAAAAATATAAACCTTTTCTTCTATCGGTTTTCTCAGATATGAGATATCCCAGAAATGGCATGGAGGACAAGTCAGCTGGGTTCAGGCTTCTTACAAAAATAAAGCAGGAAATGCCTGACCTGCCTGTAATAATTTTGAGCACTGAAGAACACAACAGAGAAAAAGTTGTTGATATTCCAGCTGTCTTTATCAATAAAAATTCCAGTAATCTAAATGACATGATTAAAAGTTTCTTTGTCTCATCCCTTGGTTTTGGCGCCTTTGTTTTCAGAATGCCCGACGGTGAAGAGATTGCTAGAGCCAGTGATTTAAGAACTCTTGAAAAACTGTTGGATGAAATTCCAGATGAATCTATTGTCTACCATGCAATGAATAATGATTTTTCACGATGGTTTATTGCAAGGAGCGAAATTGATTTTGCCTTAAACCTCAAACCCTATCAAATCAGTGATTTTCCAGATCCCCAGGATCTTAAAAAATTTTTAATTGAGAGTATACACGCCAGAAGAAAAGGATATGGCAAGGGGCAGATTATTGATTTTGATTCCAATAAATTTGATTCAGATACAGATTTTGTAAAAATAGGCAACGGCTCCCTTGGTGGAAAAGCAAGAGGACTTGCCTTTATGGCATCACAGATTAAAAAAGACTCCTCTTTACAGGAAAAATTTCCAGACATTGACATAAGCATTCCCCAGACTTTTGTTATTTCAACCCAGGGATTTAAAGCATTTATTGAAGAGAATGAACTTTTCTGGCTTCTTGAAACCGATGAAAAACTTGGAGATGGACTGATAGTAGAGCATTTTGTTAAAGCAAACCTGCCCGATTGGCTGGAACAAAGTCTGAAAGCCTATTTGCAGAGTGTAAGATACCCCATTGCTGTCAGATCTTCTTCTCTTTTTGAAGATGCCCATTATCAACCATTTGCAGGACTTTATAATACATATATGCTTCCCAATGCACACCCCAGTCTTGAAACGCGTCTTGAACAACTGATTATTGCCATCAAACTGGTTTATGCCTCCACCTATCTCAAAGCTCCAAGATCCTATGCAAAATCAACCATGCATAGGACTGAAGATGAAGAGATGGCAGTGGTTATCCAGCAATTGACCGGTATTGTATATGATAATTACTTTTATCCTGCAATTTCAGGGGTGGCACAATCCTATAATTTCTATCCCATATCCCATTTAAAGGCTGAGGAAGGCATTACCCATATTGCACTTGGTCTTGGAAAAATTGTTATGGA